>JAOZTL010000028.1 GCA_029942205.1 Bacteroidales bacterium
TGCTGGTGAAAATAGACCTACGGGAGCAATGATTTCATTTTGGATAAAAAAAGAAAAAATAAGTAAGAAGAAAGGTGCGAAAAAAGCAAAAAAGGATAGCGTATTCTTATACATATTTGACGATCAGAACAATAAAATACGTACGATTCGGTATAAGGTTAAAAACGGTATGAACCGTGTTAATTGGCAATTGCGACAGAAAGGTATTCGTTACCCAAGTAATCGGAAAATAAGAAAATCGGCACAAGAGCCTTCGGGAATTTCGGTGCTGCCTGGTAAGTATAAACTAAAAATTAGCTACCAAAATTCAAGCGACTCTACCGAAATTGAAGTAAAACCCGATCCTAGACTGAAAATTGATTGGAATACGGTGAAAGCAAATCGATTATATTTCTTGCAATTGATGGATAAAGTGGTACTGCTAAGCAAAGCGACAATCCAATTGAATGAAGTGGAGAAGACTCTAAAGCAAATTAGTGCGCAATTAGCCGACAATAAGGAAGAGAAATATAAAGACTTGAAAAAAAGCTGTAAAGCAATGCAAGATTCAGTGAAAAACCTAAAAGCACTCGTACTAAGCGACTCGAAAGCAAAGGGAATACAGGATAATTCGGATAAATTATCGAGTAAATTGAGACGTGCTACGGGATATTTCAGAAATTTATACGAGCCTATTGGTGAGAATCAAAAGAATGCCATTCGCTTGTTATTCAATGATACAAAAATAGTAATGGATAAGTTTTCTGTTTTCTTTGAACAGCAACTGCCTGCTTTCGAGAAGGAATTGGAACAAAATCCTATTCCTATGTTTAAGCCTTATCAAAGCTTTGACTTTTAGATCTGCGATCTTTTGGCCCCTTGTATAGACGCTCGAATGTCTTACGGACGATTCGAGGTCTTTTTCGGGTTTGGTGTATTCGTAATTGTTTTTAATTTTTTTTTTTTTTTGAATAGAGCTTCCGCAAAGAAATACACATGATAAAAAACGAACGATTAAAAGGCTATGCATTAAGCATATTAGCCACCATTGCCCTTTCCAATGTTTACATATTCAGCAAAGCAGCCCTAAGTGAGGTTCATATTAGTCAATTTGGCTTTTACTGGTTCGGAATAGCCATTATATTGAATAGTGCTTATATCATAAGTCGCAAGAAGCATAAAAAGATCAAATTATTAACACGCAAGCAGCATAAGACCATTATTTTATTAGGATTAATAGAAGTTGTATCCACTACACTATTTTTTTCGAGTATCCACATTGTACCCAATCCAGCAGTAGTGTCTTTTCTGAGCAATATAGGTACTGTATTTGTTATTATGTTGGGCTTCTTGTTCTTGAGCGAACGCTTCAATACCCTCCAAATAGTAGGTATTGCGCTTACTTTGATTGGGGCGTTTATCATTAGCTTTAATCGCAACAGCTCGCTCAACGATTTCTTTGTACCAGGCACATGGTTTATTCTCGGCTCGGCTTTACTTGGCGCAATTGCTGTTATTATTGCCAAAAAGAATATCGGACACATCGAGCCTGCCTTCTTGGGACTTAACCGATCCATCTATTTATTTATATTTTCATCCGTAATGCTTCTTGTTTTCGATCAATCACTCGAAATAAGTACACATGCACTGTTTAATATCACGCTTGGTTCTATACTCGGACCTTTCTTTGCTATCCTTACTTCACTCATGGCTCTTAAATATATCGAAGCTTCATTAACTTCTATCGTTATGAGTAGCAAAAGCTTGTTTGTGCTTATTGGTGCATATATTTATTTTGATATAATTGCATTTGACTATCAAATATTTGGTGGAATCTTAACCATTATAGGAGTAATCATTATTACAAAAGGGAAAAAATAGGCAGTAAAAATATACGATTTAAGTTTATTTTTTGATAAAAAGAAAAAAATACATATTCGTTGAAAAATAAATAGAAAAAACTGGGTATAAAATAAGCAAAATTAATACCTTTGCAAAATATCCTGAAACGTATAAAGAGATAATGAATCATACAAGAAAAATTCAATCAGCTCTAATCTCGGTTTTTCATAAAGACCGACTAGAAGCGATCGTACAAAAACTAGCAGCCTTGGGTGTGAAAATATACTCTACTGGAGGAACACAAAGCTTTATAGAAGCACAAGACATCGCAGTAACGGCTGTTGAGGATCTGACAGGCTACCCATCAATACTTGGTGGTAGAGTAAAAACCTTACACCCAAAAGTATTTGGAGGCATCTTAAACCGACGAGAAAATACCCAAGATCAAGCACACGTGCAGGAATATGACATTCCGTCTATCGACTTGGTTATTGTTGATTTATATCCGTTTGAGCAAACCGTAGCTTCTGGTGCCAGCGAAGCCGACATCATCGAGAAAATAGACATTGGTGGCATTTCACTTATTCGTGCAGCAGCCAAAAACTATGCCGATGTGCTTACCGTGTCCTCACAAAACCAATACGATGCTTTGCTCGACCTGCTAGAACAACAAAATGGCGAAACCAGCTTAGAAGATAGACGTAAATTTGCAGCAGATGCTTTTGATGTTTCATCGCATTACGATACAGCTATTTACAATTACTTTCAAGAAGGCAAGCAAGCCGATTCTTTTAAGTACAGCATTCATGAAGCCAAACAATTACGTTATGGCGAAAATCCACACCAAGTAGGATTCTTCTATGGTAAACTGAACGATTTGTTCGACCAATTGCACGGAAAAGAAATCTCGTACAACAATCTTCTCGACATCGAAGCTGCCGTCAATTTAATAGCAGAATTTACAGAAACCACCTTCGCCATCATGAAACACAACAATGCTTGTGGATTGGCATCACGCCCCAATTTACTGGATGCATGGATGGATGCACTTGCAGGCGATCCTGTTTCGGCATTTGGTGGCGTATTGATCTGTAACCGTGCCGTAGACGAAGCCACAGCCGAAGAGGTCAATAAATTATTCTTTGAGATAATCATCGCACCAAGTTACGACGAAGCGGCATTGAGGATATTGAAGAAAAAGAAAAAACGTATTGTTCTTATTCAAAAAGAACAGGAATTACCTAAAACACAGTTTCGCACACTCCTCAATGGCGTTCTGATGCAAGAACGAGATTTGAAGATGGAAACAGCAGACGAAATGAAAAATGTAACCGAAAGCTCTGCTAGCGAACAGGAAATTGCAGACTTGGTGTTTGCTAACAAATTAGTAAAGCATTCCAAATCGAATACCATTGTTTTGGCAAAAAACGGACAGCTTTTTGCAAGTGGAGTAGGACAGACCTCTCGGGTAGATGCTCTAAAGCAAGCGATACACAAAGCAGAAAGTTTTCATTTCGACCTGAAAGGCGCAGCAATGGCTTCTGACGCATTCTTTCCGTTTAAGGATTCTGTAGAAATTGCATACGCAGCAGGTATTCGCTCGGTGGTACAGCCTGGTGGTTCTATTCGTGATCAAGAAACTATCGATTTTTGCAATGAAAACAATATAGCCATGGTATTTACAGGAATCAGGCATTTTAAACATTAATAGGTCGAAGACCTAGAAGTGAAGGATTACTGGAATTGCGTAAGCAATATCAAACAGCAGCTAAATTTTTACATAAACACATCATTATACTTTTAACTGAATGGGATTATTCTCTTTTTTAACACAGGAAATAGCAATAGATTTAGGCACAGCTAACACGATTATTATTCATCATGATAAGATTGTTGTCGATGAGCCGTCTATCGTAGCTATTGACCAAACGACAGGAAAACTAATAGCTATTGGTACACGTGCACGCCAAATGCATGGAAAAACCCACGAAAACATCCGAACAATACGACCATTGCGAGATGGAGTAATTGCCGATTTTAATTCTGCCGAATTAATGATTCGTGGTATGATCAAAATGATTAATACCAAAGGAAGATTGATTACTCCTTCTTTGAAATTAGTGATTTGTATTCCCTCGGGAAGTACCGAAGTCGAAGTGCGTGCCGTACGTGATTCATCCGAACATGCTGGGGCAAGAGAAGTGTATATGATTCATGAGCCTATGGCTGCTGCTATTGGTATCGGTATCGATGTGGAAGCTCCTGAAGGTAGCATGGTGGTAGACATCGGAGGAGGAACAACCGAAATTGCCGTTATTTCGTTAGGTGGAATAGTGGCTAATCGCTCTATTCGTATTGCTGGTGATGATTTTACCGATGATATTCGTGAGTACATGCGTCACCAACACAACATCAAAATTGGTGAACGAACAGCCGAAGCGATCAAGATAAATGTAGGTTCGGCATTGCCCGATTTGGAAGAGCCACCATCAGATTACATGGTGAGAGGTCCACATCAAATGACAGCTTTACCTGTTGAAATTCCTGTGTCGTATCAAGAAATTGCTCACTGTTTGGATAAATCTATCTCAAAAGTGGAAACAGCGATATTGAATGTGCTTGAGCGTACTCCGCCAGAGTTATATGCAGATATTTTCAAGAATGGAATATACCTTGCTGGTGGTGGTGCTTTGCTTCGTGGATTGGATAAGCGATTGTCCGACAAAACTAATATCCCCGTTCATATTGCAGAAGATCCTTTGCATGCAGTAGCACGAGGAACAGGTATTGCATTGAAGAATGTCGATAAATTCCAGTTTTTATTAAAATAAAACAGTTTACTTCAAATAAGATTGTCTGAAAAAAGAAGCAATACAAAGCATCTCTTTTCAGACAATTTGTTTACAGATTTAGAGAAGATTCGCAATGAACAATCTCGTCAAACTACTTATTCGTTTTCATTTCTTTCTCATTTTCTTCGTATTCGAGGCTTTTGCGTTATACCTTGCTGTTAGCAACAATACGCAACGATCTGAATCTGTATTAAATTCGGCAAATTCGTTTACTGGTGCTGTACATGAATGGACAAGTTCGTATGTCGAATATTTTTCGTTGAAAGATGAAAATGAAAAACTAACAGGGAATTATGTTGCACTTTTTGATGCAATGCCTACTAATTATCGGATCGATACGCTCGGTTTTTATTTTAGAGACGATTCGCTAGATTATCAAAGACAATTTCGCTTCAAAACAGCAAAGGTTATTAATAATTCGGTGTATCGCCAAAAAAACTATTTGACTATAAATAAAGGAATGTTGCAAGGTATTGAATCTGAAATGGTGGTAATTTCGCCTTCGGGAGTTGTTGGTATCGTTACATCGGTTAGTGAAAATTATTCCCTCGTTATTTCCTTACTCAATACGCAAATTGGGATTAGTGCTAAGTTTAAGAAAAACGATTATTTTGGGTCGGTGCAATGGGATGGAAAAAACTACCTGCAAGCAAAGTTATTTGGAATACCGAATCATGTGGAAATAGCACAAAATGATACCATTGTTACTAGCGGTTTCTCGGCAATATTTCCTGTCGGTGTCGCAATAGGTACGGTGGAGTCTTTTTCTAAAAATGGAGGTGATAATTTTTATAATATTACAATTAATTTAAGTTCGGATTTCAAGAATATTTCTAACGTATTCGTTATCGAAAATGTAATGAAAAAAGAACAAGTAGAACTGGAAAGTACCGTAGAGAAATAAATAAGTCAATAAATTTTGCATTAGAGTTTCGTTATGACATTAGATATATTTGGACGTAATATAATACAGTTTGTAGTATTGATTGTTTTGCAAGTATTGATTATCAATAATATAAATATTGGAGCATGGGGCATCACTCCATTCTTTTTTATTTTATTCATATTATTGTTGCCTTTTAATACGCCAAATTGGGTATTGATCGTAACTGCCTTTTTATTAGGAATAGTTGTTGATGTTTTTTCGGATACACTTGGCTTAAATGCCTCGGCAGCAGTAATGATGGCCTTTGCCCGTCCACTAGTATTGAATGCCATTTCGCTTCGTGAAACTTACGATACAGCCATGTACCCAAAAGTTCATTATTTTGGCTTAGAGTGGTTCTTGAAATATTCCCTTAGTCTTACTTTTATTCATCAATTGATGTATTATTTGGTGGATGCATGGAGTTTTTCGGCTATTTTTATTGTTTTGATGAAGGCGATATTAGGAACATTAATTACGACTATCTTTATTGTTTTGAGTCAGTTCCTTATTTTTAGAAAATAACAACAATTACGTTTAAGATCATTAAGTAAATGGATGATTATTTAGAAAATAGGAAGTATATTTTTGTTAGCATAGTAATACTCATTAGTATTATATTTATCAGCAAACTGTTTGCTATTCAAGTAATGGACTCCACCTATAAACTTTCTGCCGAAAACAATGTATTTAGGCATGTACCGCAGTATCCTGCTAGGGGCTTGATTTTTGATCGTAATGGCGAATTGCTTGTGTACAACAAGCCTGCTTACGATTTGATTGCTATTCCTAAAAATTTGGGAGAGTTTGATACCACCGACTTATGTAATATTCTACACGTAAAGAAAGAAATACTAATTGATAAAATTGATGAAGCTTGGCGGTTTTCTAAGCACAAACCATCGGTGATCGTATCACAAATCAATTCGATGGATTATGCCATTTTACAAGAGAAAATGTATAAGTTCGATGGCTTTTATATTCAAGTGCGTAGTACCAGAGCTTACTTACAACCGATTGCAGCACACTTACTTGGATACACTGGAGAAGTGGATAGTTATGTTATTGAAAATAACCCATATTACAGCATGGGTGATTACATAGGCATTAGTGGTATCGAAAAATCGTATGAAAAGGAGCTAAGAGGAAAAAAAGGAATAAATATTTTTTTGGTTGATGTACACAATCGGATAAAAGGAAACTACAAAAACGGGAAACTGGATTCGGCAGCTGTCGTTGGTGCTAATCTTACTATAACGCTTGATTATGAATTGCAAGCTTTTGCCGAGCAGTTGATGGTAAACAAAAAAGGAGGCATTGTAGCCATAGAACCAGCTACGGGCGAAATACTTGTACTGTCGAGTAGCCCTACTTACGACCCAAACATACTGACTAAGAATAGATCCAGAAATTTTGCTGCTTTAAAAAATAATAGAAACAAGCCGTTGTTTAACCGGGCTTTACGTTCGACAAACCCACCTGGGTCAACTTTTAAAATGGTGAATGCACTCATTGGGCTCGAAGAAGGGGTGATAACTGAGTCGTCTGTTTTTGTGAGTAATTATGGCTATCGGGTTGGTAATCATATTGTGAAAGATCACATCGGAGGTGCTATCAATTTTTCCACTTCTATTCAGCATTCAAGTAATGCTTACTATTGTCATGTTTTTCAGAGGATTATTGATGATAAGAAATTTCCAGAAGTAAGTTTTGCTTACGATAATTGGCGTAAGCATGTACAATCCTTTGGACTGGGAATCAAACTTGAAGTCGATTTGCTTGGCGAAAAGAAAGGTATTATTTATCAATCGGATCATTATAATAAATTCTACGGAAAAAATAGATGGAAATCAGGAACACTTATTTCTATGGCTATTGGGCAAGGTGAGCTAGGATTTACGCCATTACAAATTGCTAATATGACGGCTACCATTGCTAATAAAGGATATTACATCACACCGCATATTATAAGAAAAATAAGTGGGCAATCGTCTATTGATGAGAAATATAAAACAAAACATTATACGCAGATTAATCCAAAATATTATGATCCTGTAATTGATGCGATGGAGCTGGTGGTGAGATCGGGAACAGCAACGAGTGCTTTTTTGCCAAATATAGCAATCTGTGGAAAAACAGGAACAGCACAAAATCCGCACGGAAAGGATCACTCTATTTTTGTAGCTTTTGCACCTAAAGATAATCCGAAAATAGCGGTAGCCGTATACGTTGAAAATGCAGGCTATGGATCTACATGGGCTGCTCCTATAGCCAGCTTGCTGATAGAGAGATATTTGACCGATACCATTAGCCGTCCATTTGTCGAACAGCGCATGATAAATGCCGATTTAATAAACAGCAACTAAATGGAACGGAAGGTTAATTTAATAGAAAGTATTGATTTTTTCACAGTAGGGCTTTATCTGATTTTGGTGCTTTTGGGCTGGCTGAATATTTATGCTGCTGTTTATGACGACGATCACCAAAGCATTTTTGACCTGAGCCAACGCTACGGAAAACAGTTGCTTTGGATTGTAATAGCCTTGTTTATTGCTGTTTTGATTTTTATTATCGATAGCAAAATATATTCGGCATTCTCTTATATTGCTTATGGAGGCGTAATATTGCTTTTGTTGCTGGTATTGATGTTTAGTAGAAAAATACATGGCGCACAATCGTGGTTTGAGATTGGCTCTATTCGTTTTCAACCAGCCGAATTTGGGAAAATAGCTACGAGTCTTGCGGTTGCTAAGTTTGTCAGCTCATTTAATTTCAAGATGGGTAACTGGAAAAATATAGCCATTGCTTTTGCTATTATTTTATTGCCAGTAGTACTTGTTGTATTACAAAACGATACGGGATCGGCATTGGTGTATGTGGCTTTTTTGTTGGTTCTTTATCGGGAAGGTTTGTCGGGACTTGTACTATTGTTGGGCATTTATTTGGCTATTTTGTTTATTACTTCTATGTTTTTTTATCCTCAATTCATATTTATTGCTTTAATTATTTTAGCTGGAATTGCTTACTTTATTTATCGAAAAAAAATAATGGAGATCGTTGCAGCTAGTTTGCTTTTTATTTCTGTTTTTGTCGTTTTGTGTATAGGAAACCATTACTTTCTTTCGGTTTCGATGGATAAATTACTGGCATTTGCTTTTTTTGCAGTATCCTTGGTTTACTTTTATTGGGCTTATAAAGCTCGTATCGCTTTTGTATATTATTTGGTGGCTATCGTGTTATCATCCATGTTTTTTACTATTTCTGTGGATTATATTTTTTATGATATTCTCGAAAAACATCAACAAACTCGTATCAATGTGCTACTTGGAAAAGAACTGGACTTGAAAGGAGCAGGCTACAATGTGCATCAATCCAAAATAGCGATAGGGTCGGGGGGCGTTACTGGAAAAGGATTTCTGCAAGGTACACAAACCAAATATAACTTTGTACCAGAACAAAGTACCGATTTTATTTTCTGTACTGTTGGCGAAGAATGGGGCTTTATGGGATCGTCAGTCATCATTGTTTTATTTGCGATCTTGCTCGTTAGGATTGTCTTCCTAGCCGAAAGGCAGCGTTCGTCTTTCAGTCGAATATACGGCTATGGCGTGGCTGCGGTACTGTTGTTTCATATCACGATCAATGTCGGAATGACAATAGGGCTTGCACCTGTGATAGGTATTCCTTTGCCTTTTTTTAGTTACGGTGGTTCTTCCTTGTGGTCGTTCACTATTTTGCTATTTATTTTTTTAAGATTGGATGCTAGTCGATCAGAACTATTCTAGGGCTTCGACCAATTAAATAAAAGAACTGACAACACAACTTACACTATTAAAACACATGAAACGCATTATTCGCATTTGGAAAAAGATACAACGTTTTGTCATTTTACGTATTCGCTTAAAGGTATACCCCGTAGCCGATTTGGTGCGCTTTGGATCGAAACATGCCGACTGGGTGATTCCGAATACATTACTTACTCCCGAATCGATTTGCTATCTGGCTGGTGTGGGCGAAAACATTGTCTTTGATGTAGAAGTGGCACAGCGTTATGGAAGCCAGGTTGTTCTTGTTGATCCTACTCCGAGAGCCAAAATCCATTTTGATACTTTTGCAGAAAATATTAGAAATGGGAAAATGGATTTTGTGTTAAACCAAGCACATTATATGGTTCATAAAGATGTTACACCTCAATTTGTTTTTATCGAAAAAGGACTTTGGTCGAAAAAAGATACCGTGAAATTTTATGAGCCTACCATCAAAGAGCATGTGTCGCACTCGATTGTTAATTTACAGAAAACAGAAAATTATATCGAAGTAGAAGTGGATAGACTAGGGGCTATCATGCAAGCCAACGGACACAAACAGATCGACTTGTTGAAATTGGACATCGAAGGTGCAGAGTATACGGTCATTGACTCGTTGCTGGAAGACAATCTGGATATAAAAGCCATCTGCATTGAGTTTGATGAAATTCATGTGCCATTGGATAATGGTTATATTCAACGGGTAAACAACGCAATCCAAAAATTACTTAAAGCAAATTATCGGATCGTAAATATCGATTATAAATATAATTATACATTTTTGAAAGTAGATTGAAGACCTTTTTGATGTTGCTTATGCATACGTGGTTTTTGACCTTAGTTTTATACAAGATAGATGATTAAATTTTAACAACTAACAAGATTTGAATATATGAAAAAAATAACAGGATTATTTCTTGCTTTTTCGTTGCTGGTAAGTCCAATGATGAAAGCAGATGAAGGTATGTGGCTATTGCTACTGCTACAAAAAACAAATGTAAAGCACATGCAATCGATGGGTTTGAAACTGTCTGCCGAAGACTTGTATAGTGTCAATCAAGCGAGCTTAAAAGATGCAGTAGTGTCTTTGGATCACGGGTCGTGTACTGCCGAGCTTATTTCGGCTAAAGGCTTGTTACTCACCAATCACCATTGTGGATATGGCGAGATACAGGCGCATAGTAGCACTAAGCACGATTACTTGACGGATGGTTTTTGGGCAAAGAAAATGAGCGAAGAGCTACCTAACCCAGGCAAAACTGCAACCTTCTTGGTGCGAGTGGAAGATGTTACGGCACAAATCAATGCCCTACTGACGGACAGCATGACCGAGACGGCACGTAGTGCAAAAATAGAAGAGTTGAAAAGTTCTATTCAGCAAAAAGCAATAGGCGACACGCATTACGAGGCAAGTGTAGAGTCTTTCTTTGGTGGTAATGAGTTTTACCTGTTCGTTTATGAAACATTTAAAGATATTCGCCTAGTTGGTGCACCACCGTCATCAGTAGGTAAATATGGTGGTGATACCGATAACTGGATGTGGCCACGACATACTGGCGACTTTAGCATGTTTCGTATTTATTGTGCACCCGATGGTACGCCTGCCGAATATTCGGAAGATAATATCCCGTATGCACCCAAAAAGTTTTTTCCGATTAACATAAAAGGAGTGAAAGAAAACGACTTTGCAATGGTAATGGGATACCCTGGCTCTACGGATCGCTATTTGTCATCGTGGGGTGTGCAACAAACAATGGACATCACCAACGATTATCGGGTAAAGATTCGTACCAAAAAATTGGAATTGATGAAAATCGATATGAAAACGAGTGATGAAATTCGTATTCAGTATGCTGCTAAATATTCGCAATCGAGTAACTATTGGAAATACTCTATCGGACAAAACAAAGGATTGAAAGAACTCGGAGTGGTAGGACAAAAGCAAGCGCTCGAAAAGCGAATGCAAACATGGATTATGGCAGACCCTGCTCGTACCAAGAAATATGGCGACGTGCTTGCTTTAATCGAAAAGTCATACAAAGATGGCGAACCGTACAGCTTTGTGATGAATTATTGGTTTGAGGCGATTTGGCAAGGTGCTGAATTTGCTAACTTTGCATATGGATCGTACAATTTATATGAGATGTTGCGCAAAGAAGACAACGAAGACAAACAAGCAGAAATTGAAGCACTGCGTAAAGAAGCAGATGAGTATTTCAAGGATTATAATCCAGCTACCGATCAGAAAGTGTCTACTGCCTTATTTAAAATGTATTATGCCGATGTAGATCCAGAATTTCACTTGTCTGTGTTCAAAGAATTGAACGATACCAATACGATGGAAAGCTATATAGATAGCATATTCCAAAAATCTATTTTTACCGACGAAGTCCGGTTTCGTACATTCTTAGACAATCCTGATTTTGAGCTATTAAAAGGTGATGACGGATTCTTGTTTATGTTCTCGGCACTAGGTACTTATTTTGGTGTGATGGGGCAAATGGATGGTATCCAAAAACAATCTAGCAAAGGGAAACGCTTGTATATTCAAGCTTTGCGTGAGATGGATAAAGACAAAACCTTTTATCCTGATGCAAACTCTACCATGCGACTGACTTACGGTACGGTAGGTGGCTACCAAGCTGGCGACAAGCAATTTCATTATGCAACCAACTTGACCGAATACATTGGAAAAGAAGATAAAAACAACGACGACTTTGTGGTTGCAAGAAAACTCAAAAAGCTTTACCGAAAGAAAAAATATGGACAGTATGGCGAAAACGGAGAAATGCCTATTTGCTTCATTACCAATAACGACATTACGGGAGGAAACTCTGGTAGTCCTGTCATCAATGGTAACGGCGAACTTATCGGCGTGGCTTTCGATGGCAACTGGGAAGCTATGAGTGGCGATATTGCTTTTGAACCCACTTTGCAGCGTTGTATCAATGTTGATATTCGTTTCGTATTATTCATTATCGAAAAATATGCAGGTGCAACCAACCTTATCGATGAAATGGAAATAGTAAAATAAGGTCTGCAACCTGTTTGTGCAGGACTTTGTTCATAAAACCTAAGAGAATGAATAAGGAGATGGACAAAATTAAGTTGATAATTATTTCTTGATAAAGATCAAAGACCTTAATCTTTTGTGGGTTACGAGTTGCGGGTTCTGTTTTTAACTCGTAACCACAACTTTTTCAATACTAAGGAATTATATAATATATAACCGTTATACCCGTTTATTTGTCCTTTAACTTCCTTAAAAAAAACGTTGAGCATCCGCAGGATTTCAAAGCGTCAAAAAAATGGGATACAAAAATTTAATTATTTACTAAAATAGGCTAGCTGTTTCGTTTTTTTTGGAAATTAGAGTTTTGTAGAGATACCTACATGTGAGAAAAACTAGTCATTATAGCGATTAGATAATGCTCTAAAGCATCAAGTATT
>JAOZTL010000029.1 GCA_029942205.1 Bacteroidales bacterium
TCTTCTTTATTCACAAAAGGTTTAAAATCAAAATATTCTACCACAAGAATAAATATTTATACTACTTTAGATGAAAAGTGTTATGACTCAATAGTAATGGAAAGAATAAGAACAGGAAAATATGATTTAATTGTATTCACAAGTCCTTCTGGTTTTAACAATTTCAAAAGTCTTATTTCAAAAAAAACATTACAAAAATTAAAAAGTGCAAGTATTGGAACAACAACAAGCATGGCAATAAATCAAAGTGGAATTAATCCTAAAATAACAGCACATAAACCAAACTCAAATCAATTGATACTGGATATTATTCAATATTTTAAAACCAACTAAACACTAAATAAATAATAAAAAAATATGACATTTCCAATAACACGATTACGCAGACTTAGATACAACTCGATATTACGCAATTTAGTAAGCGAAACTACTTTGACTACTAATGATTTAGTGATGCCTCTTTTTGTTTGTCCTGGCGAAAACGTGAAAAATCCAATTTCGTCGATGCCTGGAAATTACCAATTTTCCATTGATTTATTAGTAGAAAAATGTAAAAAAATTATTGCTACTGGTGTGAAATCCATTCTACTATTTGGGATTCCTGAAGAAAAAGACGAAACAGGCGATGTTGCTTGTTCACTCGATAGCATTGTACAAAAAGCGATAATTGCTATAAAAAAAGAAATCTCTGATATTTTTATTATCGCAGATGTTTGTAACTGTGAATACACAACGCATGGACATTGTGGCACAATTATAGACAACGATGTAGATAATGACAGTACGATAGAAACTCTTGCTAGACAATCGGTTACATTGGCGCAGGCAGGTGCTGATGTGGTTGCACCAAGCGACATGATGGACGGACGTGTGCAGGCAATACGCCGAGCTTTGGACGAGAATGGCTACGAAAAACTTCCAATTATGGCTTATTCGGCAAAATATGCCTCTGGTTTTTATGGTCCTTTTCGTGAAGCGGCAGAGAGTGCGCCAAAATTCGGCAATCGAAATACATACCAAATGAATCCTGCAAACAGCGACGAGGCTATGCGTGAGATAGAATTAGACATTCAAGAAGGTGCTGATATTGTGATGGTTAAGCCTGCATTGAGCTACTTAGATATTATTTATCGTGCAAAAGCAGAATTTAATATTCCTGTTGCGGCATACAATGTAAGTGGCGAATTTTCGATGGTAAAAGCTGCTGGCGAAAAAGATTGGATCGATCAGCAACGTGTCATGATGGAGATTTTATTATCCATTAAACGTGCTGGAGCGGATATTATTATCACTTATCATGCAGTAGAAGCTGCCGAAATTTTAAACCAACAAAACTAAAATCATGACTTTTAAAAATAGCATCAACGAGTTTAAAAGAGCAAACAAAAGTATACCTGGAGGCGTAAATTCTCCCGTGAGAGCATTCAAAAGCGTACAGACTGATCCAGTCTTTATTAAAAAAGCAAAAGGAACTAAAATTACGGATATTGATGATAATGAGTACATTGACTTTGTCGCATCATGGGGTCCATTGATTTTGGGACACGCCTACGAGAAAACAGTGCAAGCAATCGCCGAAGCGGCAAAAAATGGCACAAGCTACGGAGCACCAACGATTTACGAAACAGAAATGGCCGAATTAATTTGCAAAATGGTACCTTCAATCGAGAAAGTGCGTATGGTTAATTCGGGAACGGAAGCAACCATGAGTGCCGTGCGACTTGCTCGTGGATACACTGGCAGAGAGGCAATTGTCAAATTTGCAGGAAATTATCATGGACATGCCGACAGCTTTTTGATCAAAGCTGGATCGGGAGCGATTACACTCGGATTGCCCGACAGCCCTGGCGTTACCAAGGGAATTGCTCAGGATACTTTAAGTGCTGACTACAATGATTTGTCATCGGTAGAACGATTATTTGCTGAAAAAGGAAACCAAATTGCTGCCATAATTATTGAACCTGTGGCAGGAAACATGGGCGTTGTGCCTCCTACTAAAGGCTTTTTGCAAGGTTTACGCGAAATAACAACCAAATACGGAGCTTTACTCATTTTTGATGAAGTAATTACTGGATTTCGTTTGGCAAAAGGTGGAGCGCAAGAATATTTTGGCATAATGCCTGATCTGACGACACTTGGGAAAATTATTGGAGGCGGATTGCCCGTGGGAGCTTATGGCGGACGAAAAGAAATTATGGATCAATTAGCTCCTGAAGGTCCTATTTATCAGGCTGGTACACTTTCTGGAAATCCATTGGCAATGGCGGCTGGCTTAACGATGCTTCGTGAATTAAACGATAACAACGAGATATACAGCGAATTAGAACGAAAAGCAGCTAAATTAGAAGCAGGAATAAAAATAAACATCAAAAAAACAAATACAAAAGCAGTAATAAACCGTGTAGGATCGATGATGACTTTATTTTTCACTGACAAACAGCAAGTTACTTGTCTAAATGAAGCAATGAGTGCTGAAACAGAGAAATATGCAAACTATTTTAAACAATCGTTAGAAAATGGTATCTACATTGCTCCTTCGCAATTTGAATGTCTTTTTGTTTCGTATGCACATACAGATGCTGATATTGAGCAACTCATTCAAGCAAATTTATCTGCTCTTTCCAATTAAAGGTCTTCTCCCTTTTTGATGTTGCTTACGCAGGTGTGTCGCAAGAATAAATAGTACGAAATACTTAGTTATTTTACACAATATTAATTTATAATTTATTGAAATTCATACTAAAAAAAATTCTGTAAATTATAAAAATAAAAAAACATGGAACAATCAATATTTTTAAACACAATAAAAGGTAAAACATGCCATCGCCCCCCTGTTTGGTTTATGCGCCAAGCAGGACGAGTACTACCTTCATACATGAAGCTACGTGAACAGTATAATTTTGCCGAATTAATGGCAAATCCAAAATTAGCTGCTGAAGTAACGTTGCTGCCTGTGCACGAATTAGGCGTGGATGCTGCAATTCTTTTTTCTGACATTTTGGTAATTCCTGAAGCAATGGGAATGAAGCTAAATTGGACAGACAAAGGACCAAGGTTCGATAACCCACTGAAAAATTTTTTAGATCCTTTGAGCCAAATCAACCAAAATCCAACTAAACTAAATCATATTTACAAAGTAATTGATGAAATTATAAAAACTCGTCCTAAAAATACGCCATTAATTGGCTTTTGTGGTGCTCCACTTACCGTAATGAGTTACATGATGCAAGGGCTTGGGCAGAATAGTAATTTTCCTGATTTAGTAAAATTTTTATATACAAACAAGGAAAAAAGTATTCAAATCATTGATGCAATTACTGATTTATCTATCGAATATGCTCTCAATCAAATAAAACATGGAATAGAAACTTTTCAGCTTTTTGAAACGCATGCAGGCTTGATTCCCGAAGATCTTTATTTTGAATTAATCATGCCATCAATACAAAAAATAGCCACAGCTGTACGTGCGACTGGAACGCCTTTTATTTTTCTTCCAAAAGGCTTAGGAGCTGGATTACAACGAATTACACCAGAAACAACCGATTATATTAGCGTGGATTGGCAAACATCCATGCAAGCTGCTCGAAAAATGGTAGATCCAAAAATCGGCTTACAAGGAAATATTGATCCAAGATTGCTTTACGCCGATCAAAAAATAATTGCTAAAACTCTCAAAAAGTACATTGAATTTGGACGTACTGAAAAAAACTGGATTATTAATTTAGGACACGGACTTTTACCTGATATTCCTGTTGAAAATGTAAAATTTGCAATAAACTGGATCAAGTCTGCTAATTGGAACCGATAAAAAAATAGAATATGCAAATACCAATAGATTTTATTAAAAAATACGATAAACCAGGACCAAGGTATACAAGCTATCCACCTGCTACCGATTTTCACACTGGTTTTACAAACGATGATTACCGAAAAAGTATTATCGAATCGAATAAAAAGAAGCCAGAATCGATTTCAATCTACATTCACATTCCATTTTGCCCACAACAATGTCATTTTTGTGGATGCAACACGATTATAGGAAAAGGAAATAGCTTTATTCATACGTACATCAATGCTTTAATCAATGAAATAGATACAGTTGCCCAATTAATCGATAAAAATAGACTTGTAACGCAAGTTCATTGGGGCGGGGGGACTCCTAACTCTATAGATTACAAACACATAGAGAGAATAATGAAGCATTTACGAACGACATTCAAATTTGCTGAAAACAGCGAAATAGCCATAGAATGTAGTCCAGCATATTTGTCGTTTGACGATATTGATAAACTTACCGAATATGGATTTAATCGGGTAAGCCTTGGAGTTCAAGACACTAGAGAGGACGTTTTGAATATTGTAAATCGTAGAATACCTAAAAATGATTTAAAAAAAACAGTCGATTATTTTCGAATAAACGGTTTTAAGGGAATCAATATTGATTTGATTTATGGGCTTCCATTACAAACAGAAGAAAGCTTTAAAAGCACTGTAAAACAGGCAATTGAAATGAATCCTGATCGATTGGTTACTTTTTCGTATGCACATGTGCCCTGGGTGAAGGGCTACCAAAAATTGCTGGAAACGGCTGGCTTGCCTGAACCTGAGGAGAAAATGAAAATGCTTGTCAATTCGTATGATATTTTGACTTCTAATGGCTACGTTTCTATTGGAATGGATCATTTTGCTAAACCCGAAGATGATATTGCTATTGCACTAAAAACCAACAAATTGCATCGTAATTTTCAAGGATATTGTACCACCGAAACAACTGGACAAGTGTATGGCTTTGGTGCAAGTTCAATTAGCCAAGTTTGGGGTGCATACATCCAAAACACAAAGGATATTTACAAATACGTTAAACAGGCTAGTAACGAGGGATTTGCAGTAGAAAGAGGCTATTCGCTTTCGCAAGACGAACAAATACGGAGAGCAGTTATCAATGAAATTATGTGTAATAATAAACTGAATTTCAATGAAATAGCTTTAAATTTTGATATTTCGCCTCTTGATGTACAGAAAACGGTAGATTACAAGGTTGAAAAGTTAAGCGAATTTGAAGCTGACGAACTGATTCAAATTTCAGAAAACGAGATACAAGTGAGCGACAGAGGACGCTTGGTGGTTCGTAATATTGCAATGGCTTTTGATCCGACGCTCGACACTAGTGGACAAAAATTCTCTAAAACAGTCTGATTTTCAATAAGGTCTTCGTCCTTTTTAATGTTGCTTACGCAATTCTATAAATCTATACGATTCATATTACAATTTAGTACAGTATAATAAAGGATTATTAATATAAACTTAATTTTATTCACTCTTTATTATCGAAAATAAATAAATTACTAAGAAAAAATAAATGAAAGGCATTTTATTAGCGAATATGGGAGGAGCTGAAAGCTTGGAAGGAACTCGTTTTTTTCTCAAAAATATGTTTCTTGATCCAAATATCATCCCTGCTCCCAAATTAGTTCGCTTTTTTCTATCAAAAGGAATTAGCACTTTTCGTTACAAAAAATCATGGGCAAAGTACCAACTTATTGGCGGTACTCCCATCATAAAAGCGAGCAAAGCCATTGCTGATAGTCTAAACAACTCATTAGGAGATGATTATCGAGTACTGGCTACTTACTCGTATTCTAGACCATTGATAGAAGAATCTGTCAGTCAGCTAATTAATGAAGGAATTACAGATATTCGTGTTATTCCTCTTTATCCGCAAGCAAGCCACACTACTACCCGAAGCGTAAAACAAGATTTAGAAAAACTTTATAAAAAATGGTCTTATTTGAGTATTAAACTTGTCGATGAATTTCACACAAATAAACTATTTATTGATTTTTGGAGAGATTTAATTGTTACACATATTCGTGATAAAAACTATAGAAATCCAACATTAGTGTTTAGTGCTCATTCCATTCCATTACATTTTGTAGAAAAAGGAGATAATTACCCAAAAGCGATAGAAGAATCGGCAAAAAATATTGCTGCGGCTTGTAATTTACCTTATCAAGTTGCTTTTCAGTCGCAAATGGAGGGACAAAAATGGGTAGAACCTAAAACATTTAAGACCCTT
Source organism: Bacteroidales bacterium (assembly GCA_029942205.1). Classification (GTDB taxonomy): domain Bacteria; phylum Bacteroidota; class Bacteroidia; order Bacteroidales; family JAOZTL01; genus JAOZTL01. The sequence goes on from JAOZTL010000029.1 coordinate 6,077, forward strand.
ACTCATCTAAAAACCAGCAAGATAGAAGAAATAGTACTCATTCCAATTAGTTTTGTGAACGAAAATTTGGAAACTTTATTTGACTTGGATCAAGAAATGATTCCTCGTGCAAAAAGCGAATTAAATTTCACTTCTATTTCAAGAGTGAAAATTCCTGAAATTCATCCCATTTTTATCGAACTTCTTGCTCAATTATCAAAAAAATAATAAATAATACTGAGTCCACTCCGAAAAGTATAAATAATTCAATTTAGTCATACGATGACTTTTTAACTGATTGATTTACAGGTTTAATAATTTTCATAAATTTGCAAATTAGTCATCGTATGACTTTTCGGAGCGGACTCAATACTTAAAAATTTAATTTCCAGAAACAGACAATACTCAAACACATGAAACAAGTAGATATTATTATTATTGGCGCAGGAATTACAGGACTGACCGCTGCTCATCGCTTAAATAAACGACAAAAAGATTTTTTAGTCTTAGAAAAAAATAGCCAAATTGGTGGTGTCATTCAGACCGAAAAAGAAAATGGTTTTGTGTATGAAACAGGTCCCAATACTGCTATTTTGGGCAATATCGAAGTAATAAGGCTATTTGATGATTTAGTAGATTTTTGTGAAATGGAAATTGCAAAAAAAGAAGTTCACAAACGTTACATTCTGAAAAATGGAAACTGGAAAGCCTTACCTCAAGGGGTAAAATCAGCAATTAGTACTCCTCTGTTTACCTTAAAAGACAAATTTCGCATACTTGGTGAACCTTTCCGTACCAAAGGTACAAATCCGCACGAAACACTCAGCCAGCTTGTTAAACGCCGAATGGGAAATAGCTTTTTAGATTATGCTATTGATCCATTTATTTTGGGTGTCTATGCTGGTGATCCTAATTTACTAATAACCAAATATGCCTTACCTAAGTTATATAATTTAGAGCAAGATTATGGTAGTTTTATTGGTGGTTCTATCAAAAAGCGAAAAGAACCAAAATCGGATGATGACAAAAAAGTAAATAGAGGCGTTTTTTCGGTAAAAGGTGGTTTGTCGAAACTTACACAGGCTGTGTATCAATCTGTTGGTGCTGACAAGTTTATGTTATCATGCCAAAATATACAGGTTTTTCCTCAAAATGAGGGCTTTATAGTTAGTGGGAAAAATGCAAATGGTGAGGGATTTAGCATACAAACCAAACAAATTATTAGTACTACAGGATCGCATCAACTTCCTAATTTAATGCCTTTTATAAACAAATCGGACATGGAAAAACTAACGTCCTTACTTTATGCAAAAGTGGTGGAAGTGGTGCTAGGTTTTAACGAATGGAAAGGTATGACACTTGACGGTTTTGGAGGGCTAATTCCTCATAAAGAAAATCGTAAGATACTAGGAATCATGTTTATGTCGGCTTTGGTAAACGATAGAGCTCCTGAAGGTGGTGCTTTATTTTCAATTTTTATGGGAGGTGTTCGTCGACCTAATTTGATCGAATTAGATGATAACGAAATAACAAAAATAATAGAAAGTGAAGTTCGTGATTTACTTGATCTAGAAAATTTTAAGCCTGATTTATTAAAAATAATCAAACACCGAACGGCCATTCCGCAATACGGTATAGAAAGTGGCGAACGTTTCCAAACAATCGACAACTTACAAAAACAGTATAAAGGACTATGGATTGGTGGAAATTTACGAGATGGAATTGGAATGGCTGATAGAATATTACAAGCTGCCGAAATTGCCAATAAAGTATAAAAATAGGGTATTTGATCTTTTTAATGGTGCTTGTGTAATTTTATAAATTTTTATAATCCAAAAAATATAAAATATACAAATAATCTTATTTCATTAGATAAATGCCGATGAAAAATTAATTGTATATTTTTATTGTAATAGTTTTGCACAAGTGCGTAAGCAACATTAAATAGCACGAAGTGCTTACTATTAATTGTAGTTTTATAAAAAAAATACTTGTTAAATTTCTTGAAAATAAATAATTCCTAAAGAAATCAGAATCAATAATAAAGGTATCGAATAAAAAACAAGTCCTTTCTTAAACTTCACTTGAAAACTTTCCGCATGTACTGTATTAATGTAGCCAATTTGTGCTATTGCTAATGCAAAAATCATTAAAAAAACATGTTCTATTGACCAAAATCTAATAGTTCCATCTATTGCATGCGGTGGAGTAACTAAACTTTCATATTCTTGAGAAAAAAACAAGAACAAACCAATTATTAACTGCAAATAAAGGGATAAAATATACGAAATTGCTATAAATTTATGCATTTTTGTGTATTTTTGTTTATTTAATATCCCTTTTATATGAATAAATATCAGCCAAATAGCTAGTACTAAATAAACAATACTTGTGAAAATGTGGATATAAAAAACAAAATTATGCATTTTAAAAATTAGATAAAATTAAGAATTTCAGACTTTGTCTGCTTTGATGTTTATTTTAGACATTTTTTTTGATAAATTATCAATATAAATCAGTAAGTTATGCCTAAATACAGATTATTATATCAATCAATATAATAAATCGGTAAATACAGTTATATAAATAAGCAAAATAATAAACCAGACGAATTCTAAATTTTAGTATAAAGTAAGATATTCGATCTTACTTAAGTCGACAAAATTAATCCGTACATTTACAATTATGTATCTTACTGAATCATCGGAATTTACAGAATTGCATAAGCAATATCAAAAAGGTCGAAGATCTTAAAACAAAGATAACAAAAAATTATAAAATAATACTTAAGTTTTCTGACAAAGAATGTGATTTTAAACGCTTTTTTTATTATCTTCGAGTTTAAGACAATAGCTAAAAAAATAATACAAGTATCTTATTATCAATCATTTACAAAACAACACATTACACCATGGATAACAAAAAATTCTTTTCTTTGCTAAATATTTTATACTATGCCTTATTCGTTGGTAATATTTTATTTATTGCAATCGCTTATTGGATCGTTCAATCTGAAAGTATTGACAGCTTCATTCCGCAGTCTGAAAATATGCTACTAATTGCTGCCATTTTGGTATCGGGACTTATCATGGCAAGTAATCTGATTTTCAAGAAGAAACTACCTAAGATTCAATTAATGAATGAGATACAAGAAAAAACAAAAGCATATTTATTGATATTCATTATTCGCATATCCTTTCTTCAATCGGCATCTTTTATTGCTACCATTTTTTATTTACTTACCTCCAATACTCTACTTTTAGCTTTAGCTGGATTGATTATTTTCTTATTTTTAACCATTAAACCATCACAAAAACGTATTATTTTTGAGATGAAACTAACTAAAGAACAAGCAACTAAATGGCAAAGTACGAATAAAAAAACAAGAAAACTGGATTAATTAACCCCTAAAATAATGAAATAGAATATAATAACTGATAATTTATTCACATGTTTTTCGACATTCCCAAATTTAACTCTTTTTATTATATTTGCGAAGAATAAGCTTTTGAGCAGTTTTAATCTAAAATTTAAAACAATAACATAAAATCCGAATAGAGAGATTTATTATAAATTTTCACATAAGGAAATGATTTAATTTTAATAATTTACAAACATATAAACACATGAAAGAAGTATACATTGTAGCAGCCACTCGTACTCCAATCGGGAGCTTTGGCGGAGCATTATCAAGCGTATCGGCAACCAAACTGGGAGCTACCGCTATACAAGGAGCAATTTCTCAATCAGGCATTCCTGCCGATGCAATAGACGAAGTTTTTATGGGGAATGTCATTTCGGCGAATTTGGGACAAGCCCCTGCACGTCAAGCCTCTTTGTTTGCAGGTGTTCCAAACACAGTTCCATGTACTACTATCAATAAAGTATGTTCTTCTGGAATGAAAAGTATCATGATTGGTGCTCAAAGTATTATGCTTGACGATAATCAAGTAGTAGTAGCTGGTGGTATGGAAAACATGAGTAGCGTACCTTATTATGCTGATTCTGTACGTGCAGGCAACAAACTTGGTGATAGGAAATTGATTGATGGCTTAATCAAAGACGGACTTTGGGAAGTTTACAATAATTATCACATGGGAAATGCTGCTGAACTTTGTGCTACTGAATTCAAATTCTCACGCGAAGCTCAAGACGAATATGCTGTTCAATCGTACAAAAGATCTGCCGATGCAGTAGATAATGGACGTTTCAAAAATGAAATTACACCTGTCGAAATAAAAACTCGTAAAGGATCGATCACGGTGGATACCGACGAAGAGTATAAAAATGTGAAATTTGAAAAAATACCTGCTCTTCGCCCTGTTTTTGTGAAAGGCGGAACGGTTACGGCTGCCAACGCATCGACCATTAATGATGGAGCGGCTGCTTTAATTTTGGTGAGTAAAGAAAAAATGGAAGAATTGGGTTTAAAACCAATTGCGAAATTAGTTGGCTATGCTGATGCTGCTCACGAACCAGAATGGTTTACAACTGCTCCTGTAAAAGCGATTCCGAAAGCAATAGCAAAAGCAGGCTTGAAAGCCGAAGACATTGAATATTACGAGATTAACGAAGCCTTTGCTACTGTAAGCATGGCTGCCATCGAAAGCTTAAAACTAGACAACGACCATGTGAACGTAAACGGTGGAGCAGTTTCACTAGGACACCCGCTAGGCGCATCGGGAGCTCGTATTATCGTTACTTTAATCAATGTATTGAAGCAAAATAATGCAAAATATGGAGTAGCTGCTCTCTGTAATGGCGGTGGTGGTGCTTCTGCTGTTGTAGTTGAAGCGGTATAATTTTTTATTTCAGGCATAATTTTAAATGCATGAAAACACTAAATTCAGACTTTGTTTGTTTTATTATCTTGGATTACAATAACTATGTTTTAATAAATAATTATATTGTATAAATTTATACTTGGCTTATCAAGTATCCAAAATAAATAATAAAACAGACAAAGTCTGAAATGACATCTTTTTTTTAATCTACACGAATACCAATTATCGTAATATCATCCCGTTGCTCTGTTCCTTCTTGGAACTTATCCAAAGCCCATTCTAATTTTTCTTGTATTTTAGGCATTGGTTGGTCGATTACGCTAAGAACCAAATCAGAAAAACGTTTTGTTCCCATTTTTCGACGTTTAATATTATTCTGATCAAAAAATCCATCCGAAGTCAAAAAGAGAACATCTCCTTTGTCCAAAATAAGTTCTTTATTCTCAAAGAAAACTTCGGGGATTCCTTCTGCTCGTTCCTGCCCTCCAATTGCTTTGCTGCTTCCACGAATACGCTCTACTTTTTTAGTGTTTTTTCTGTGATAAAATATAGGTCGTTTTGCACCACAAAAAGTAATTAAATCTTTTCCTTCATCTTCGCCTTCTTTTATATTTTCTATTTTACAAAAACTCACATCCATACCATCCTTATTGTTGGTACGATCTTGCATCAGTGATTTTCGTACTTTTTGATGTAATTTTTCTAAAATAACAGCTGGATCAGATTCTCCTTCTTCGTTTACAATTTGATTTAATAAACTAGTACCTATCATCGACATAAATGCTCCAGGAACACCATGCCCTGTACAATCAATAGCTGCAATAAATGAACAATTTTTTTCAGGAAAATACGAATACCAGAAAAAATCACCAGAAACAATATCTTTGGGTCTAAAAAGCACGAAAGCATTCATATTCTGCTGAATATCAGCAATTAAAGGCAAAATAGCCGTTTGTATCGTTTGGGCATAAGTAATGCTATCACGCATACTATCACGGTGAGCTCGGATTTCTTGCTCTTGTTTCTTGGCCACGCTCACGTCGGCATCAATCACCACCATGCGCTCGATCTCTTGCTTTTCATCCAAAATGGGCGTAACTGTTGTTTGAACCCATATTTTTTTGCCGTCTTTTGTTGCTGCCTCGTATTCGTAGCGTTCTGTCTTTTTTTCCGAAAAAACACGATTCATTGTCTCTCGTACTTCATCAGTTGCTTCAGCTCCTAAAATATTAACACTTTTTTCTAGCAATTCGTCCATCGAAAAGCCAAACATTTTAGTAAATCCTTTATTTATCCAAGTAAAATCACCTTTACTATCAGTAATCATCACAGCATTATCACTTTCCTGTACAGCAATATTTAGTTCATCAAGCTTTCTATTTTTGGTTTGCAGTTCTCTTCTAAATTTTTTCTCCTTTCTATTGCTGCGTATTATCAACAACGAAAGTAGCAGCAATGCTGCCAATCCTCCATACAAAGCAATCATACGTGATCGCTGGTTTTCCAACTCTAACTCGGCATATTTTACTTTTTCTTCCTTAACTCTTAATTCTTCTTTTATCTTATCAATATTTGTTCGGGCTAATTTCAATTCTTCACCTCGCTTCATCAAAATCATGCTGTCTTCTCTTGTTTTGGCCGACAACAACCCATTTTGTACTTCTAATTCAGCCAATCGAAGCATTTCTTCTTCCATCGCTAATTTATTTTTCATAATAATGACCGTGTCTTTTGCCGAAAGATTTTGATTTTTTCTCAATGCCTCAATTTCC
>JAOZTL010000030.1:0-9374 GCA_029942205.1 Bacteroidales bacterium
ATCTACCACCAAATCAAAAAAATCAAACTTGCGAGCAAGAAAATCATCATCAATTTTCAATCGAGATTCCTTAAATTTAGCCACATCACTTTGCAGAAAAAAAGACTTATTATAATCCATTCTTTCTAAAAAAAGATCATAAACTTTGGCTGAATAATCATCATCAATCTCATAAGTTTCAAAATGAACTTGCTTCAAAATGGTCGATACTACATCTAATAATACCGAATCTTTTCGATCGTCATTCAGCGTTTTAAATGAGAATAAAAACAGCATAACAGCCGATAACCCCACAATTTTAATTAATCTCATATTTTACATTTTTAAATTATTAATATCAAAAAGATAGTTTATTTTACTTAATCAAAAAAAAAAAGCCTAGAATAAGCATAAAGGTACTTATTAATAAGGATAACTACTTTTTTTTTTGTAATATTGTTTAAAAAATAAAACCATCGCTCTAAGAGATTTATTTCATCACAATCCTTTAGGTAGACAAAATTAATCATACAATTACTTTTCGATAAATCATTAATTACAATTGTTTTGCACAAGTACGTAAGCAACATCAAATAGGTCGAAGACCTTAGAATTAAAAAATAAAACATTGACCAATTTAGATTATAAAAAGAATAAAAATTTACGCCTACTTTCTTTTGATCCCATTATTGATCAACAATCAGAAATATTAATATTAGGCACTATGCCTGGCATTATTTCCTTTCAAACCAATGAATATTACGGAAATAACCAAAATATATTTTGGAAACTGATCTTTGAAATTTTTCATTCCCCTCTAAGCCAAAAATATTCTTCTCGAAAAAAAATTTTATTACAAAACAATCTCGCACTATGGGATAATCTGCAATTTTGTGAGCGAGAAGGCAGCCTAGATTCCAAGATAAAGCAGGAAAGTCCAAATGATTTTAAGGCCTTATTTTCTAAATATCCAGCAATAAAATACATTATATTTAACGGAAAAGCTTCTGAAAAGTTCTTCAAAAAATACAACAAACAACTTTTTACAAATATCCAAAATTTCACACTCCTTTCTACCAGCCCTGCTAATGCAAGCAAAACGTATAGTCAAAAATTGAAAGAATGGAGAATACTAAATACATTAAGGTCTTCGACCGATTTATAGTTACCTCTGCACTTATGCCTCTCAGAGGAAGCAAGTTACTGAAAAAATAAATACACATACAAGTTTGACTTAGTACTTATTATCTAATTCAAATACATAAAATAAACTAAATTTATATGGAAGGAAAAGATTTCAAAATAATATTCATGGGAACGCCCGAATTTGCGGTAGCAACTCTGAAACAGCTTGTTACAAACAAATACAAAGTTGTGGCTGTGGTTACAAGCGCAGATAAACCTGCGGGTAGAGGAAAAAAAATACATGAATCTGACATAAAAAAATATGCACAAAGTGTAGATATTCCAATACTCCAGCCAACAAGCCTAAAGAGTCCTGAATTTATAAAAACACTGCAATCATACCATGCCGATCTACAAATTGTAGTTGCATTTCGTATGCTTCCCGAGCAGGTTTGGGCAATGCCTAAATACGGAACAATAAATTTACATGCCTCATTATTACCAAATTACAGAGGAGCTGCTCCTATCAACTGGGCAATAATCAATGGTGATAAAGAAACGGGAGTTAGTAGTTTTTTCATCGAAAAAGAAATTGATACAGGAAACATTATATACCAAGAAAAAATCCCGATAGAACCATCGGATAACGCAGGTAGCTTACACGATAAATTGATGCATTTGGGTGCTACGGTTATTCAAAAAACGATCGACGATGTTGCTGAAAATAAAAATCCTAAAATCGATCAAAACTTATTATTGGAACAAAAAGTAAATGCTGCACCAAAAATTTTCAAAGACGATTGTAAAATAAATTGGGATTGGAATAGCGAAAAAATACACCATTTTGTCAGAGGATTATCCCCCTACCCTGCCGCTTGGACTGAATTAAAAAATAGCGATTCTGATAAAATTATATCACTTAAAATTTTTGACGCTACTTACGAAATACAATCGCACAACAGACCTATCGGAAGCATTATTTCTGACGGGAAAAAAACTTTTCAGATTGCAACCAAAGACGGCTATCTAAGTCTGAATAATATACAACTTTCTGGAAAAAAACGAATGGATACGAATGCGCTACTTCGAGGTTTTGACATAAAACAAAACTGGGCTATTACAATACTTCGTTAAATTATGAAATATGAATTACAAATTAAAACACAGATTTTTTAACGACTGATCTTAAACAAACAATACTTTTCAATTTTATGTAAATCAAACATATACTTAAATTTAACGAATCATTGCTATTAAGGAACACAATTGCAATCAATAACTTACAAAATTAAATTTATGAAAAAAATAGAAATAAACACAACAATTTACGAATACGATTCATTAGACGAACTCAGTCCAGACGAACAAATGCTTTCAAAAAAGGCTATTGAAGTTGTTCAAAATGCCTATTCTCCATATTCTAATTTCAAAGTAGGAGCTGCTGTTTTGCTCGAAAATGGAGAAATAATAGTAGGCACAAATCAAGAAAATGCAGCTTATCCATCGGGATTATGTGCAGAGCGTGTTGCTCTTTTTTATGCTAATTCTAAATATCCGGATGTGCCCGTAGTTGCGCTTGCAGTAACTGCATACACAAAAAAACATTACTTAGAGACAACAACTCCTCCCTGCGGAGCTTGCCGCCAGGTAATGCTCGAAACGGAAAATAGATTTAATAAAGACATGAAAATTTTAATGGTTGGGCAGAAAAAAGTTTCGATGGTACCAAACGCAAAAGCTCTGCTTCCTCTAAATTTTGATGGCAATTTTTTAAAGTAAGGTCTTCGTCCCTTTTTGATGTTGCTTACACACTTGTACAAAACTATTACACTTGCATAAGCAACATCAAATAGCACGAAGTACTTAACTTATTTTTGCAACAAAACTATCCCACAAATTATCTTTCGGTGGTGGTGCTACTACTCGAATCCTTGTCTTTTGTACTGGATGAATAAATTCGATGCTACGAGCATGCAAATGGATTCCGCCACCTTTATTGGAGCGTGCAGCCCCGTATTTCAAATCGCCCTTAATGTGGCAACCAATCTGCGCCAATTGTGCACGAATTTGATGATGCCGCCCCGTTAGCAGTTTTATTTCTAGTAAAAAATATCGATCGCCTTTGCCTCGCAATTGGTATTTCAGTTTGGCTTCTTTGGTGTTCTTTTTAGGTAAATCGGAGGCATACGATTTGTTTTGTTTCTCGTTCCGAACCAAGTGATGCGTGAGCGTATCATTCTCTTTTTCAGGAATTTTATCTACCACCGCCCAATACGTTTTGTCTACTTCTTTCTGCTTAAATAGCTCATTCATTCGTGCAAGAGCTTTGCTTGTACGTGTCAATACTACAATTCCACTTGTCGGACGATCCAGCCGATGTACCAAGCCAATATAGACTTCTCCTGGCTTTTTATATTTTTTTTTGACATATTCTTTCACTGCATCAATCAGTGTAGGATCACCAGTTTTATCGCCTTGAACGATTTCTGAATTTGCTTTATTTACAATTATCAGATGATTATCTTCGTATAAAATGTTCATAAGTAAGGAATAAGTAATTGATAATTTCACTTTCTCTGATTCATTATGTATTATAATCCAATAAAGTATCAATTTTATACAGTAATCTGCTTTAAAAAGCAAATTAAATGTTTTGTTTTTTACTATGCCAAATTACTGTTATAATTGTGATTTTTAAAATGAATTATTTTTTGTGTATTTTTATTCATAATTATGAGAATATAATGCTCATTTATGAAATAAGCGACTGGAAATGTGTTTTCATAATCTGCCGACTAATATGCGTGGCTAAAAGCATAATCGTTTCGTAAGGATTCACTTTCGTAGAACTAGGAAAAACCGAAGCATCAGCAACATACACCGAGCTTGTTCCCCATATTTTGCCATTCGTATCCACCACTCCACTCGCTGCATCTTTGTGCATTCGCATTCCGCCTTGCGGGTGTGCCGAGGAAAGCGGCGTTTGTTCAAAAATCAATTTGGAATTCGTTATTAATGAATACAAACGATCACTATCCATTTTGGTTAATAAATATTTTTGACTCCCAGGCACAATCATTTCTGTACAGCCTGCCGAAAAGAAAATAGTTGCAGCTTTTCGTATTGCTTTTATTAATGATTTCTTCACCTCTGGATGGATTGCATAATCTAAAACAGCTTGACCTTTTTTATCGATCAATATTCGATTATGATATTCAGATGGATCGTGCGAAAGAATTAAAATAGACATCATCTGATCGTATTTTTTCATTATTTCGCTATGAATTTTTCCATAGCCAGGAATATTTTTTGATGTAATGCCTGGATAATAAAATGATGTTTCTAAATAATAGCCTTCACCATCAGAAAACTCATCGATATAATAAGCTTTAGGAAATCCTTCGTAGTTTGTTATTGTTTTTTGATAAACGGCATTCAGATTAAAAACGGGATGCAATGTTACGTACCGCCCCACCAATTTATTTTTCAACTTTAATTTATGTTCCGAGCGTTGTACCAGCGCAGGTGTTTGCATTACTCCGCCTGCAAGAACAATTACTTTTGCTCCTATTTCATAACTGCCCTCTTTTTCCACATTCGGCTCGGACATTTCTGGAGCTTCTCGAATATCGAATTTCACCGTATTTTCACCAATCGACTCCACCCATGCATTATAAATAAGCTCCACGCCATCGTTAATCGCATCAGGCAATTGCACTTCGAGCGTGCCTTGTTTTGCACCAACAGTACATCCTAAATTACAGAAACCTTGCTGCTGACAATTTTTTATATTTATTTTAAGATTTTTAACTGTAATCCCTAATTTTTCTGCAGCTTGCTTAAACAAGCGATTATTATCGTTAATAAAAGAATCGGGTAATTCGTGAACATTTATTTTTTTCTCAATATCCAAAAATGTGTTTTCAACAAATTCATCTGTCAAAAAATCAAGCCCAAATTCAGTTTTCCACTTTTGAACAACCGATGCTGGCGGACGAAAAGAAACTCCCGTATACACCGCCGAGCTGCCGCCCACGGTTTTGGCTGCGGCAAGACCAATATGCATATTTTTAGAAAAAAAAGCTCCTTTGTTGAAAAAAATAGAAGACATGTCTCTTTCGTTCTGATTGAAATGTTCTTTTTTTCGATAAGCTCCGCCTTCGAGTATCAATACTTTTAGACCTTTTTTTACGTATTGACGCAGCTCATCGGCAACTGTTCCGCCGCCTACTCCCGAGCCTATAATAATTATATCGTATTGATTTTGCATGAATGTCATGTTATGAAATTACAACACTTCGTTAAATTATGAATTATGAAATATGAATTAAAACACAGATTTTCAATAACTTATATTAAATAAACAATGCTTTTCAATTTTCTGTAAATCAAATATATACAGAAACTTAACGAACCATTGAGTATAAATAGACCATCAATTTTATCCTTCCACTTAAATTAAGATATTCGATTATTTCAAAACCTTAGTCTTGCATAGAATAAAATGACATCAAAGTTAATGAGCGTAATCCTGTAAATCCAGCAACAATTTTAGCTATCGGAAAATGTTGTATTTTATCAAAAAATAAAATTCGTTGCTCGATACTCTGTTTTTCTATTTGCTTGAATTGATAAAAAAAAGCTAAAATACTCAATACTTTTATCAATAATTCTATTTTTGAAGAAGAATCTTTATCCAAACTATCAAAAAAAATAGTGAAATTTGTAAAAAAAGCAATTTGCAAGGCTGTATTTTCAGCAATATCTGGAATTATAATTTCGGCAATTGCTAAATAACGTGTTTTTAATGAGTCAGAAAACATAGTTTTTAATAACTTAAACTTAAAAAAAAACAATAAAAATCTCGATACTCGAACGAAATTCTTTCCATGCACTAAATTAACAAAAAAAACAGAAAACAAGCAGACTTTTGAGCAAAAAAAAGGAGCGAAATCGCTCCTTTTTTTCGTATAGAATTTCATCTACTTTTCTGTTTCAACAGCGTTTGGATTTTCCATATACTCCATTCCACAAGTAGGGCATTCGCCTTCTACTTCACTACCACTACCTTCGCAGTGATTCGGACAAATGTAGTCCGAAGTATATTCTGTTCCAAGAGATGCATCATCAGAGACTGCGTCTTCACTCTGTTCATCAATAGAAGCATCATCTGCGTCTGTTTGAACTTGAGTGCTATCGGCATTGTCATTTGCTTCATTAGAGCTTTCTCCCGCACAAGACGAAAAAAAACTAACAGAAACGATAGACAACCCTACAAAGAGTAATCTCAGATTTTTCATCAGAATAATAATTACTTATTATCCTTCTCCTTCTGTAGCTTCTTCTTCTACAGCTACTTCTTCTACAGCAGCAGTATCTACAGCAGGCTCTTCAACAGCAGGCTCTTCAGTAGCAACTTCGTCAGTTCCTTCTTCAGTAGTTTCTGCTTCATTACATGCATAAAATGCAGTAAAACTCACGGTTGCTAAAGCAACTAATAACAATTTGAATCTTTTCATCGTTATATTATTTTAAGGTTAATAAGAGCTGGCAAATGTAGCAATTTTTTTAAAAATCCTAAATTTTTTTGCCCTTTTTATCAAAAAACATCAAAAAAAAAGCAAAAAATGCATTTTTTCGCCTGTTTTCAAGCTTTTTGCGGTTTCATTTTTTCTGGAAAAAATCGTTTTTTTTCATTTTTATGCGTTTTTTTATTCATTTTTGAGCAAAAAATCAATTTTCAACCCAATTTTCAACCATTTTTTAGGCATTTCTATATTTCCGATGTCAAAATATTCGTCTCCAAAAACATTACTCAACTCACTAAAAAATTTCATTTGCTTTTTTTGCCAAGTAATCCGAAAATCGACCAACGAGTAAGGTAAATATTCGGTTTCGCCTACAAAAAGCTGTTTTTCGTTATCGTACAAACGGAAAGTGCCCGCCCGATCTTGATATTGATACTGCCACGAGGCTGTTATGTTTTTATAAATTTGGTGGTGTAATCGCAAACTGAAATTGTGCTGTAAATAATCTAATGCGTAATTAGACTCCCAGTCGTTGCTATTTTTGTCTGTTTCCAAATACGCATAATTGAGTGTCAGTTTCTTCAAATTAGGTATATTCATTTTTCTGAAATCGAATTGAACGGTAGCTTCGATGCCCGACGTGGTTAATTCTGTCAAATTCTGACTTTGCCATTTATCGGTTTCTGCCTGCCGTACCCAGTCGATTATGTTACTTCCAAAACGTCTGAAAATAGCCAACTTTGCATTCCAAGCTTGTTGTTCTGTTTTCACGCCAGCTTCTATAGTCAATGCCGATTCGGGTTTTAAATCGGGATTGCCCAAATTTGTAGTACCCTCGTAATACAAATCGGTAAAAGTGGGCATGCGCATGGATTGATTGACGGAAGCAAACGCGCGAATCTGCGAAACAAAACGATAGCTTGCATCCACACCAAAAGAGGGATGAAAACCAAAAACCGAATTATAATACAGCATGCCACCTGCCGACACCGAAACGTTGCGATTCGTTAATTGGTGCTCGGCAAATAAACTACAATTGTTGTTACTGCTGGAATGCGTAAATTCTGCATCAGGCTCATTCGGTACAGCAATCGATTCGGTCATCGGCTCGCCCAATTTATTACTCAAAATATGCTCGTTCCGAAACTCTAAGCCCAAAGCAGTTTGCCCTACCCTACTGCGAAACAGCGTATTCAAATCCACGCCAGTGGTATGCGTCTGGTGGTAATTGTGCCCCATGTACCAATTGGCTGGATTTTGCCGAAAAAGCTCGAAACGATCCTGATGCTGTCGCCAATAAACTTGCGCTTTTAGCTTATTTTTTGTGCCAATATTTATTCCTGAACTAATGAAAGTTGTTTTGATTTGTTCAAACTGATCGGGATAGGCTGGCGAATAAAAGCTGTTTGCTCCAAATGCCTTGTCGAAGTAGCCCGCTTGTAAATCAAAATTCAGCTGAGGTAATTTTACCACAAATTGATAGAACACACTTGCGGTATTAAAATCGGTGTTGTACGCATAGCCGTCGGTTTGTTTTTTATTAATCGACAAAAAACTTTGCGTATCGCCACTACGCAATGATGCCGAAAATGTGCCATTATAAAAGGAATGCTCGCCAGCCACCATCGTTAGTGCAATTTTGTCGTGCGTGCTTGCCGAGCCTGTAATTATATTGATTGCTCCGCTAAATGCGTTTGCACCATAAATTCGTGATGCTGCGCCTTCCAGAATCTCGATGCGCTCGATGCTGCTAAAATCTATCGGCAAGTTCATGCTGTGATGCCCTGTTTGCGGATCGTTCATTTTTACACCATTGAGCAAAATCAACGTTTGCTCAAATGAACCACCTCGAATACTAACATCCGACTGAATGCCCAATGCACCACGTTTGCGCACATCCACGTTCATGACGTATTCCAGCAAGTCGTCGAGTGTTTGTGCGGCAATATTCGCCAACTCCTCCGAATCGATAATGCTCACCACTCGTGCTGTTTCGGAATAAAGCTGCACCGTTCGAGAGGCTGCTATCGGTATTTCGGACAAGGTAATCGTGTCTGCCAATGACTCTTCTTGGGCTACGACCGAAAAATTGCTAAACATAAAATATGCCAATACTAAAGAGGTTATTTTTATCGTTTTTCCGATGGAATTAAAAATGGAAAAGTTTTTGTTTTCCCATTGACCGAATACAGTTTTATGATTGGTACTGTTTCGTTTTAAGGTCTTCGACCTTTTTTGATGTTGCTTACGCACTTGTGAAAAAAAAATCATTGATGTAATATTAATTTTGTAGTCTAAATTTCAGGTATTTTATCATGAATTAAGTGCACAAAAATAGACATTTACTGTTAATGAGAAAACATCTGAGGAAAATATTACTGGATAAATTTAGATCAATCATCAAAAAAAAAGAAAACAACGGCTAGTGCTTCATTTTTTTTTGTACCTTTATAAATCATTTAAGGTCTTCGACCTTTTTGATGTTGCTCACGCAATTACATAAGTCTATTATTAAGCACTTCGTGCTATTTGATGTTGCTCACGCAATTATCAATGGTTCGTTAAGTGTCTGAATGTGCTTGATTTCCAGGAAATTAAAAAGCATTGTTTGTTTAAGATAAGTCGTTGAAAATCGGTATCTTAATTTGTAATTCATAATTTGTAATTCATAATTTAGCGAAGTGTTGAATTACATAAGTCTATTATTAAGCACTTCGTGCTATTTGATGTTGCTCACGCAAT
>JAOZTL010000030.1:9474-12425 GCA_029942205.1 Bacteroidales bacterium
GAAGTGTTGAATTACATAAGTCTATTATTAAGCACTTCGTGCTATTTGATGTTGCGATAAGAAACGAAATTCTAAGAATTTAAGATCTCAATTATTATAAAATATGAAGCCACACAGAAAGGTTTATTAAAAATAACGAATCGTTCCTAAGCAAAGGAAATGATTAATTTCAATAACTTACAAACTCATCAACTCATGAAAAATAAAAAAAACTTGTATATCGGAGGTGGAATAGCCACAGTCTCGCTGATCGTTTTTGTGCTATTTTTGCTCAAAGGCAGCCAAGAAGTTACGGCTGGAAATCCTGATTTCGATAAGTACATTAGTGCGTACACATCGGGCATTGTTTCCAAAAGTTCTTCGATAACGGTAAAACTGACCAGCGAATTGGCAGACCTTATTAATAGAGAAGAAATTGATGCTAACAGTTTATTTTCTATCAGCCCAGGAATCGACGGAAAAGTGGAATGGACAGACGATAAAACTATCGAATTTATTCCAGACGAAGTGATGCCTTCGGATGAGAAATTTTTTATCGAGTTTGATTTGGATGAAATTACCGATGTAAGTAAAGAACTCGAAAGTTTTAATTTTGAATTTAAAACCATCAAGCAAAGTTTTGAGCTAAACATCGAAGAGCAAAAAACCATCGATAGGAAAACACTCAAATGGCAAAAAGCTCTCGGAATCGTTAAAACTGCCGATGTGGAATCAACCGAAAATATCGAACAAATATTGACGGCTACGCAAAATGGCGAAGAACTAACCATACACTGGAGTAGCGAAATAAACGGAAAAGATCATTATTTTGAAATTGACAGCATACAACGTGGCAAAAAAGCCAGCGTGGTAATGCTGGAATGGGACGGCGACCCGATAGACGTAAGTATCGAAGGATCGGAGGAATTTGCTATTCCATCAATCGATGATTTTAAGTTTATGAAGGCAAAAGTGATTCATTATCCCGATCAGTTTTTGCAGATTCAATTTTCTGATCCGATCAAAGAAAATCAAAATCTGGATGGTTTGATCACCATTCAAGACATCGAAAATGTACGCTACATCATCGACGATAATGTGATAAAAATATACCCACAAACAAGAATCACGGGAACTTTCCCTATCCAAATTCATCAAGGAATAAAGAATGTACTTAATTATTCGTTGAAACAACAAGAAAATTTTGAGGTATCGTTTGCCGAAAGAAAACCTTTGGTACGCCTTATTAATAAAGGAGTGATTTTGCCCGATTCGGAAAATGGCTTGATTATGCCTTTCGAGGCGGTAAATTTACGGGCGGTAGACGTGCAGATTATTCAGATTTTTGAGAATAACGTCATTCAGTTCCTACAAGTGAACGACTACAAAGGCGAGTACCAACTGAAACGTGTAGGAAAACCAATAGTAAAGAAAACAGTACGTTTGGACAATAGCGACATCGTGGACTTTGGCAAATGGAATCGGTTCTATTTGGATTTGAACGAATTGATTAAAACCGAGCCTGGTGCAATTTATCGGGTACAAATCGGGTTCAGACGTTCGCAATCGTTATTCAATTGTGAAAGCGACGACGAAGAAGAAAATGCAGAAATCAGCTTTGAAGAAGAAGACTGGACAAGCTACGAGGACAGCGAAGAGGAAGATTCCAATTGGGACGGCTACGAAAATGGCGACTATTATGACAATTATTATTACGACTATAACTGGAGCGATAGAGACGATCCCTGTAAAAATGCGTATTACGGCGAACGACGATCGGTTGCACAAAACATTGTTGCATCCAACATTGGGCTTATCACCAAGCAAGGCAACGATCGATCATTGACGGTGTTTGCCAATGACATTCGCACCACAGAGCCACTCAAAAATATCGACATCGAAATTTATAATTACCAACAACAATTGCTCGCTACACAAAAAACTGACGGCGACGGAAAAGTTGTTTTTCCGCCCATGAAATCGACTTATTTTGTGGTTGCGAAACAAGACAAAGAACGTGGCTATCTGAAAATTTCGGATGCCGTATCGCTTTCTCTCAGCCGATTTGATGTGTCGGGAATGGCGATCAGAAAAGGACTGAAAGGATTTATTTATGGCGAACGTGGCGTATGGAGACCTGGAGATTCGATTTATCTTACTTTTGTGCTAAAAGAAGAAGCAGAGAAATTACCTGATAATCATCCCATCGTTTTTGAATTTAGAAACCCACAAAACCAGCTCGTCAAACGGATGGTGAATAGAAAAAACAGCTCGGGGTTTTATATTTATCGAATCAAAACAAACGAGGATGCCCCTACTGGGTTCTGGAATGCTCGTGTGAAAGTGGGTGGCGTGGACTTTACGAAAACCGTAAAAATAGAAACCGTAAAACCAAATCGATTAAAAATAAAACTGGACTTTAACAAAAAGTACCTCAGCATAAGCGATGCCAACAGCGCAAAAATGGAAGTGAAATGGCTACACGGCGCAGTGGCTAAAAACCTAAAAACAAACGTGCAAGTGGTATTGAACGAAGATAAAACCAGCTTCTTGAAATACCCCGATTACCAATTTGATGATCCTACTAAATCATTCAATACGGAGTATAAAACCATTTTTGAACAAAAAGTGGACGAAAACGGTAAAGCAACTTTTAGTACCAATTTTAGTGTAAACAAATCGGCTCCAGGAAAATTAAAAGCAACCTTTATGACCAAGGTGTTTGAGAATGGCGGCGATTTTAGTATCGATCAAATCAGTATGCCCTACTACGCTTTCAAATCGTACACGGGTATTAAACTGCCAAAAGGCGACAAGGCTCGTGGTATGCTTTTGACCGACACCACCCACCGTGTAGACATCGTTATTTTGGATAAAGACGGAAAAATAATAAACGAAAATCACCAAATTGAACTCGAATTTTATAAAATAAAATGGAAATGGTGGTGGGACAAATCTGCCAATAATGTGTT
>JAOZTL010000031.1:0-214 GCA_029942205.1 Bacteroidales bacterium
AATCAAAGGTATAACAAAGCTCAAAGGTATAAAATATTATCGAAATGGAGGGATTTAAAAGTATTATTCAAGCTTTGATCATAAAGAAAATAGCATCATAACGCAAATAACATTGATTTTATGGATAAAAATGGATTTGTGTTTTTTGCTTATCTAAAAAAAACAAATCCAAATTTATTGATTATCAAAAAGATGCAGCGTATTAGTAGTACTA
>JAOZTL010000031.1:224-4085 GCA_029942205.1 Bacteroidales bacterium
GCTTGCTAGTTATTTATTCAATAACATCCAGTTTTTATTTCAATTATTCTTTCTTGATTTCTATCTTCTTCCCATTTTATTAACAACAATTCAGGATCTTGCTGAATTGTCGGAATTTACAGAACAAAGTAACATTAAACAAAGAAAAAATTTTATTCTGGAGAAATATACTTTATGTAAAGCTATGTCGTGGTATGGTTCTAGCTGTGGCATGTCGTCCTTTCTTTTGGTATTCGGTGTATACACAGAATTGGCATATATCTTGTGATAGGTATTCTTACAACAAATGAAATAAAACAACTCATAAAAATTTTTACAGGATGACAACTCTTTCTAAACTTTGGTATCTCGAAAATATAAATTTTTTGGATGGTCTGTCGAACCAATTAAAATTGGATGTAGAGCAACATACACTTGTGCAGACTGTGAAAAAGAATGATTTCATTTATTTTACCGAAAAATCGCCGTTTTCGGTATATTTTCTGAAGAAAGGTCGCATCAAAATTGGTCGTTATGCGGTGGATGGAAAAGAAATTGTAACAAGAATTTTGCATCCAGGCGAAATATTCGGAGAATTACTTATTACCGATAATCATAAAAAACGAGAGTTTACACAAGCAATAGACGATGAAGTACAAATTTATTTGATGAAAATAAATGACATGAAAGATGTCATGCGAAAAAACAATAAACTCCAATTTGGTGTAATGAAGTGGATGGGGTTTCGGTTTACAAAACTCGAAAGAAAGATAGAATCTCTTATATTTAAAGATGCTCGCACCCGTGTTGTGGATCTTTTACATACACTTGGCAATCAATATGGAAAAAAAGACGGTGAACGAACACTTATCAAACATCACCTGACCAACATGGAAATTGCCAAACTAACCGCTACATCCAGCCAGCGTGTTGCCAACATCATGAAACGATTGCAAAACGAGAACCAAATTCATGTGGATAGTAAAATAATTATCATTTATAATATGGATAAATTAAAGTAAAGTTTTCTACTTTCTACTAAAATCTTTTGTCTAACTTAAGTCTCAAATAATTAGTTGAAATTAACTGTGTAAAGTAATAAGGTGAGCAAAAATAATAAAACAGACGAAGTCTGAAATTTAACTTCTCAAAATTAATTCGTTCATCAAATAAAAATTTTCACCATTGAGAACTTACTCTTCTTCAATATTCTAACAAAAACAAATCCTTGCGATTTTGCTCACTTTCCTTAAAGTCTTCGACCTTTTTAATGTTGCTCACGTATTAGTGTAAAGACTTTCATAATCAATAACTTATCAAGAAATAATTAGCTACTTAATTTTGTCTACCCACTTACTTAGTAATCAACATTTAGCCATATTTATTCAAATAAATACAGATAAAATTTCTAATTTTATGCGTAGAAACCTTATATTTGTAGTTTAAAGAAATAAATTCAATTCGCAACCTGTTTTTAAGGATTTAATTAAAGGTAATTTAATTGCGTTACACAAATAAATAGTTGAATTTCAATATTTTATAGCATTTAAAGAAATACAACAAATTGCGAAGCATTAATTTTGCGTAGACTTTTAACATCATTAAAATTAATACATTATGACCGAATATAAAATGTACATTGGCGGTGAATTTGCCGACTCAGCCCAAAAACTCGAAGTATTTAATCCATACAACAACGAAAAAATAGCCGAAACTTTTTTGGCTGGAAAAGATGAATTGGAAAAAGCCATTCAAAAGGGTAAAGCCGTTGAGGAGGAATTAAAGAATTTTCCTGTTTATAAACGATTTGAAATACTTCGTGAAATATCGGACAAAATAAAAGCAAATGCCGATCACCTTGCTTTGGTACTGGCGCAGGAATCGGGCAAGCCGATGCGCTACGCCAAAGGCGAAATAGCACGTGCGGCACAAACATTCCTTGTAGCTGCCGAAGAAGCAAAACGATTGCCGAAAGAATATTTTTCGATAGACTGGACTCCTGCTGGTGTAGGCAAAGAGGGTTTTGTGAAATATTTCCCTATCGGGCTAGTGGCTGCCATTGCGCCATTTAATTTTCCGCTCAATCTTTCGGTACACAAGCTGGCTCCTGCTATTGCTGCTGGTAATCCGATCATTCTCAAACCTGCTCGATCGACTCCATTATCGGTACTGGAATTGGCAAAAATTATTGATCAAACCGACTTGCCTAAAGGTGCGGTATCAATTTTGCCAATGGATAGAGTTGCTGGTAATCTGCTCGTTACTGACGAACGATTCAAAATGCTTACTTTCACTGGATCGCCCGAAGTGGGTTGGCAAATGAAGCAAAATGCTGGCACAAAAAAAGTATTACTTGAACTGGGCGGAAACGCTGGTGTTATTGTCTCAAAACATGCCGATATTGACCTTGCTGTGAAAAAATGTATGGTTGGTGCATTTGCTTACTCTGGGCAAGTTTGTATTCACGTACAACGGATTTATGTGCAACGTGCTGTTTTTGATGTATTTACCAATCGAATGATCGAAGAAACTAAAAAGTTAAAAAGTGGAGACCCTGAGAAGGATGACACCGAAATATCAGTAATGATAGACCAAGCGAATGCCGATCGGGTAGAATCATGGGTAAACGATGCGAAAGATGATGGAGCGAAAATTTTGTTTGGTGGCAAAAAGTATGGTGCATTTTTCGAGCCAACCATCATCACCAACACTAAACCAGAAATGAATGTGTGCCGATTGGAGATTTTTGGTCCTGTAATCACCGTAGAGCCTTTCGAGGAGTTTGCTGATGCGGTAAACGAAATCAATAATTCGGAATACGGACTGCAAGCAGGCGTGTTCACCAGCCACACTATTGAAGTAAATTATGCGTTCAATAACTTGGAGGTTGGCGGTATTATTATTGACGATGTGCCTACTTTCCGTGTCGATCACATGCCATACGGTGGTGTGAAAAATTCGGGATTAGGACGTGAAGGTGTCAAATATTCTATTCAAGAAATGATGGAACCGAGATTACTCGTTAAGCCTATTATCGATTAGCTTCGTCTTTTTTTGATGTGGTTTATGCACTTATGT
The DNA here is from genome assembly GCA_029942205.1 of Bacteroidales bacterium. Lineage (GTDB taxonomy): Bacteria > Bacteroidota > Bacteroidia > Bacteroidales > JAOZTL01 > JAOZTL01. The sequence continues at coordinate 3,282 of JAOZTL010000031.1, forward strand.
GAAATTTTAATAATCAATCACTTATTTAATGAGTATTCGCAAGTGTGTAAGTAATATTGTAAATCAAAATAATAATAATTGGATATTTTCTTATTCGTAATTTATTGATTACATGTATTTTATATAAATGCGTGGGCAATATTAAATAGGTCAAAGACCATAAAATTTTACATATTTAAAGAAAATAATGAAACAATCGTGGTGGGAAAAATTAATCGGTAGGCAACATGAATCGGAGCAAGAGCCTAGCTTAGATAAGCAAATAGACAAACAAATAAGCGATTGCAGAAAAGAACGCCGATTGCAGGAAGAACGAATCGAGCAATACAAAAAATGGGCTACCGATGCCATTGTTGCTAGTTATACGATTCCTGCTGACTTGTGGTACAAAGAGTTAGATAACTATGATGCCATACAAAATCATGAAAAAAATGCCACTGTAAGCTCATTGATTAAACAAAAATGCACAGAAATAATACATCAATACTTACACCAAATAAAAATAAGCGAAAAGAAAATAGAACTAAATCAGGCATTAATAAAAAAGTATGAACTTACACTCGATAAGTGGTACGAAGCAGATAAAAAGCTGAAACGACAACAGTTGGCACAAAGCAAGTTTGATGAACTCGAAAAACATAACCAACGTTTGGACTTGATACAATCCGAAGCGGAACTAAACGAAAGCAATTCGCAACAAGAAATGGAAAATATTCAGCAGGAAATGACTACCTTAAACGAAGAACTAGAAATACAAGGCGAAGTGCAAACGCAAATGGATATTCTTAAAGATCAACACAAAGT
>JAOZTL010000031.1:4095-12409 GCA_029942205.1 Bacteroidales bacterium
TCACAAAGTAGAAACTCCTAGCGATGAGCACGAACAGCAATTGAACGAAATGGATAAATTAATCGAGAAATTGAATAATAAAAGAAAGTAAAGAGATTTTAAGGAACATCAAATTTAGGTTGAAAATCTTAAAAACAACAAATTATAAAAATACATGAAAAATAGTCTTATATTATTACTGATCTTAGTGTCGTTTGCTTGCAATAGCGAAACGCAACAACAGGCAGAAAGCACCGACAGTTTACCTGAACTCACATTAATAAAAACAAATCCATACAAACAATTAGACAGCTTTGAAGGCAAACGGTTTGATTTGAGTGGATTGGTGTACAGCAATGAAAAACTATTTGTGGTGGCAGATAAAAAATGGGATCGGTTTATTTATCAAATAGACACCACTACTACCGAATTTTCAATCACCAAAAACATCGAATTATGTAGTAATCGGAAGCATCTCGACTTGGAAGGAATAGATGCCAATGACAGCTTATTTTTTGTGTCCGACGAAGGAAAAAATAAAATATTCTTCGTTCATAAAAACTCATGTGAACTCACAATGCTAGATTTAGATTGGGAGAAAAATGGAATCGATTTGGGTAAAAATGATAATGATGGCTTTGAAGGACTGGCACTGGATTCGGAAAATCAAATTCTCTACATTGTCAAAGAACGTTCTCCACGCCGACTCTTTGCTGTCGATCTAAAAACAGGAACTATCACCGAACCCTTCAAAAACATTTTGTTTTCTGATAAAAAAAATCAAGATTTTGCCGATTGTAAATACGAAAATGGATTTTTGTACTTACTCGAACGCCGACAAAGACGGCTATTAAGACTCGATATTGCTTCGGGAAACACATACAGTTATTCGTACAAAAACAGTATAAATCCCAACGGCAAACAGCTATACCAAACAAATAAACCACAATATGGAATTGCTGAAGCCTTGCTGCTGACCGATACGCAAATATGGATAGGTTTGGATAATAACGGTAATAATACCACAAAAACGGCACAGGCTCTTGGCTTTAAAGATAATAATCATCCAGTAATCATTTGTTTTGAACGCCCTGCTGATTTTTAATCGTAAAAAAAATAATTATTTAATACACGAATTTACACCTATTTTATCATGTTAAATCATTGATTTATAGAACAAATTCGACAAAAATAAATAGATAGAAGACCTAAGCAATAAGCTTTTTCAGTAAAAATTGCCGTTTAATTTGTTTATTTTATAGATAATTTGCAATTTTAAAAAAAATTCATTTCACTACTCAATGGCACAATTACAAGCAGGATATTTCCTCGAAAGTATAAAAAAACTCTTTAGTAATCAAAGTGTTAAATACAAGTTTGATGCTTTGATGAAGCAGCTTTCTTTTTTTGATTTTCAGGCTGCCGACGACTTGCAAAATAGCAAATCCATTGATGATTCGGTAGTGAAAGTAGCCAATAACATTATTACTAGAGGATTACCTACACGTCCGTCTACTTTTATTGAAGATATTTTATCCACTACTTTTTCGCATATCGAAAAAGAAATAACGGAACATGGTGAAATTAGCTATTCATTTAAAAACGAAGACCTTAAAGAAAATATTTATCGTGCATTACACGTTATCGATCCACGCATAACGAAAGAAAACCAAAAAACAAGCGAGCAAATCAGCTGGACTGGCGGGCTGGATGGCTACAAGGAAGATTTTTTGTTTATGTACGTACCCGAATTTATGGGGCAGCATTTTATCCAATTGATTGAGCAAGATCGTGATTTTGAATCAATTCTTCATCATCCTTCTCAAAAAGAAGATCTTAGTCGTTTTTTGACAAACGAAAAATATGCCTTTACACACAAAACAATAGACTTTGTTCTCGAAACACCTTATTTACATAACGAGAAAAAAGGAATTGCACTAGAAATAGACGATCGACAATACGAACAACTTTCGGATATTGAGATAAATAAAGCAAAAAATGAAGTTTTTGCTAAAATAAAATGGGCAGACAAAGTGATGCTCGAAACATCGAAACTCACACAGCTTAGTACGATAATGAAGCCTTTCATGGAGTTTACGTACAACGAGTATTTCGATATGCTAACCAAAAACTTCCGTAGCCCGCTATATCGAAAGCAAGATGGGTTGGATGCTTTGCAATTAGCACTTACACCTATTGCTATTGCACGTATACAGAGTATTATTATTAAGTATATTCTTGCAGGAAAGCTTGCACTAACGGATGAAAAATGGGATATTGCAATTATTGAAAGAGACGTACCTGCTGCTTTTTTGGCAATTCGTGATCTAAAAAATTTATTTCAGCATTTGTTTGCTCTCGAAGGCAAAGGGCGTAATTTACCTTCAATTAATTTAAGTTTATACAAAACCACCGAATTTGACAAAGCGAAGCTGAATATTCTGTATCAAGGCGAAAAGAAGCTTCTCGAAGAGTTTGATACCCAAGCGACTTACGATTTATTGATCGATTTATCGGTATTGCAACGCGAGAATTTAATCAATCCTATTATCGATACGGTGGCCAAAAATTTTGCCATTATTCGCTCTGTGCGCTCCTGCCGCACCGAACGTTCATTCAGCTTTGGCAGTCCAATAGCCTATGATTTGTCTGCGACAAATGAAGAGCCTGCTAGCGAAGCGATCGATTATTTTTTACGTACGATTTTCCGTAAATCTGAACTTTTGCCAGGACAAGCGCAATTGATTCATAAAATGTTATCGCAGCAAAATGCATTGGGATACTTACCTACTGGTGGTGGAAAAACATTGGTGTATCAATTGTGTACGCTGCTTCAGCCAGGTATTACGTTGGCTGTACATCCTTTGCGCTCGTTGATGAAAGACCAATACAAACAACTGCAAAGCCATGGTATCGACGCTTGGGTGTATCTAAATATTGGGCTGAAAAAACAATACGAAAAGCAGAAAGCTAAAGAACGATTTGAACAGCAAAAAACATTATTTGCATTCATCTCGCCCGAACGGCTTCAAATACATGACTTTAGAGAACAAATTAGCCGAATGAATAAACACAATATTCCGTTTATGCATTTAGTAATAGACGAAATACATGCTGTATCGGAATGGAGTCATGACTTTAGACCCGTTTATGTAGGCATGGCTCACACGGCACGTCAATTGTGCTCAAATAGCAAATTGACTATTTTAGGACTCACCGCAACGGCCTCCTATGATGTGGTTGAAGATATAAAATATGAATTGGCTCTCGAAAACAATAACATCGTTAGACAAGCTACTGAAACTCCCAAACTTGCTTTTGAGATAATCCACACCGAATGTTCATCGGTGAAGAAGGATTCGCCTTATTTTCAGGCAAAAAAGACGGTAGCCATGCGAAAGCAGGTACATTTAACAGTACTATTAACCAAGCTACTCGAAAATAATAACAAACTATCGCACACACTCATTTATAGCCCCGAAACGCTAGGAATAACAGGCATTAGCACCAATACGAATGATGGTATTGCGGATAAAATAACTACTGGTTTTCCTGACATCACGGTTGGTAGTTTTTATGGCTCTACCGATGACTGGACAAACCCTGTTGCAGGAGATTTATCGGATATTTCGGAACAAAATTATACTGATTTTATTCAGAATAAGTCAGATGTTTTGGTGGCAACCAAATCGTTTGGAATTGGTGTGAATAAACGGAACTTGAAAAACATTATTTATTTCAATATGCCCGATTCGGTCGAGGGATTTATTCAACAAGTAAACCGAACGGGCAGAAAAAATGGAACAACCGACTGCTTTATCTTATTCAACAATTCACCTTTCGATATTGACGATGAGCAAGAAGTGTGGCAGAATGGCGAATTTGAAACGATAGTTAATCAAGTAAGCACTACCGTAGATAAACAAATACAGCGCAACGAGTTTGAACGAAAATATAGAGGGCGGCGCAGAGAGAAAAACGTTATCGATGAATTTCTGTCGGCAATAGAAGCTCCCAATGAATCGCCTGATGAGGTGATTTATGACTTGGTATGGCGTGAATTTAATAGGGTGATTGATTTTGATTATCAACCAAAATACGATCCCATTCGATTGTATATTAATTCAAACTTTAAATCGTTTGGATACATTGATTTCCGCACAAACAGTATTCATACCGAAAGTTCTGCTTACGATAATGAAACGAGCAAGCAGCTACTCCATTTTGTATTGCTGGAAATAGAAAAGCGTGTAGGCAATGACGTGAATAAATTTGAATGGCTACGAACAAAAGTTACGCTTCAGCAAAATGATGGCATCGAACAAATACTGAAAAATCTGAAATTAGGCGAAACATCTCGATTCTCTATTCATTTTAGAAACAACACAATAGGCAAAATTACTGATCTTCTGAACTTGCACACCAGCAAATCATTCACCGAGAAACAAGTACTGGAACTGAGTCGAAAAAATACAGAAGCAATCGACTTTTTAAGTGAGCTTGCCGATTTGGCACGCATCAATATTGTTAATAAAGAAATAAACTTACGAGAAGAAATTCACCAATTATATTTTCACGTACGCAATTTGCACGATACGCAATTGGCTCTATTCCGTATGCTAATGATTGGTGTAATTGATGATTATGTTGTGGATTTCAAGTATAATACGATAGAAATTGTTCTTACGAAAAAAACGGATCTGGAGTATATCAAAACATTTGAAAACTATTTGTTGCGCTTTGTTTCGGAAAACCGTGTTCGTGATTTGATCGAAACAACACAAAAAGACTCCAATAGTCTGGTTCGTAATTTGTTGTATGCAGCTATTGATTACACTTATCAAGACATTGTACCGAAGCATTATTTGGCTATCGACGAAATGGAAGCGTTGTGTCATGCGACAATGAGCGAAGGTATGGATTCGGAGCAGCGAAATCAAAAAATCAATCAATATTTAGCTTCTTTTTTCGACACAAAATATACCAATTCACTTATTAAGCCTAACTTGCTTGATCGGATAGAATCAGAATCGGATGATTTGGTGGTAATTAAGGAATTTATTGCACGCATCGGAAACTTAAAAAATAATTGGCAACATTTGCATGCTTCTACGGCAAAATTGCTCGAAACCAATTCGCATTTAGTATTCCGTTTTTTGCATGCATACACCAAAATATTACTGAATAATACAGATAATGACAATGAAATCAATCAGTTAATTGAATATTTGAATGAATATAAAACACTTAAAAAGCTGGATACGCAAACATACAAGGACGTAGAATCTGATATTATGAACAGTATCTATCAACAAAGTGATAGTATAAAAAGTAAAATAGAACCCATATTTTTATTAAAAACACATAACTCTTGGTTATCAAAATTTAACCAACAATTTTTGGCAGGCTATGGACAATAAAATCAATGACGAATTACTAAAATTGCAAGATCAGCTTTCGGCTTTGGGTCAAGCAGTAACTCATATCGAAAAAGCAGAGAAAACAGCAACAACCGTTGTGGATTCGGCAAAATCGATTCAACAAAAATACGAAGATCATTTAGCTAGCATCAAAGAACGATACGAATCGTATTTCGAGCAAGCGTACCAAAATCTCGAATCTAAAGTAAACGAACTGACCGATTTGCATCAGGCACAAAATAAAGAAACAACCAAATTACTTGCTGATTATCAGCAAAAAACAAAAGATGCTGAAGAAAAAAGCTTAGAATTAATCAACCAATCGACAACCAATACTGCTCGAAAAATTGATGGAATGACTAATGCCTATCAACAGCAACTCGACGAAGTAAATGGTTTACTTACAGGCTATCTTGAATTGGCACAATCGACTGCTAAGTTACAGGATGAAATAGAAAGTATCGATTTCCCGATGCATTTGGAAAAATCAAATCAAATGCTTAGCGACATCAATGCCGAAATTGCTATCGTTAAGCTGAAAACAACGGAATTGGATCAATCCGAAAATATCGAGCTGATAAAAACAAAGGTGGCTCGAAACAAACGGAAATTAAACACGATACTCTTCTTTATTGTTGTTATTCTGATTGTTGTACTTGGCTTTGGAGTAGATTTATTATTAGAAAAATATCCAGATTTATTTTATTTTTTAACACCAACTGCTGAATAAAGATCTTTGTCTTATGTCATGTAGCTTACATAAGTACGTAAGCTACATACATAAGTACCTTCAATATAAAACCATCCATTTAAGATCTTCGACCTATTTAATGTTGTTTACGCATTTATGCAAAATCAGCATTATCAAAAGCTTAACAGAAAGCAGATATTCATTTAATTTTAGCCATCAACTTACTTATTTATGTCCTTAAAAAATAAAGACTCTATCATCATTTTGGCTTGGCCAGATACTTTGGCACGTCAAGTAGACATGTGGTATGATCTACCATTACGCCTTGTAGGTATCAATAAACATCGCTATTACAAAGCAGGACATGCTGCGGCAGTCTTGGTGGATCACCACACAGGCGAATTGCATTATTTTGATTTTGGACGCTACCACCTGCCCACCAAATACGGACGAGTGCGTGATGCAATCTCCGATCCTGATTTGAAAATAAATACTCGTGCCACATTCGATCATAAAGGGAATATTTCTAATCTCAAACCCTTACTTGTTTCATTTGCGACCAAAGAGGCTTTTCATGGCGATGGAATTTTATATGCATCGGTATACAAAGGCATTAGTGTACAGCAAGCTTACCTGTACGCCAAGAAGTTACAAGCCGATAAGGTGCATTATGGACCATTTGATGTGCGAGGAACAAATTGCTCACGCTTTATCGCATCGCTGGCTAAAGCAGGAAAGCCCGATTGGTGGACACGTATCAGGCTTTCGTTGCCACTTAGTCTTACTCCTACTCCCAAAGGGAATGTGGTAGTCGCAGCGCAACATAGGCAATATTATACGGTAGAAAATAACGTTTGTACTAAACATTCGCCTGCCTTATGGAAACAAGTAAGCAGCTATGCTTTTCCGAGTATGAAATTATCGATGAATAGTTAAGGTCTTTACCTTTTGATGTTGCTTACGTACTGGTAAAAAACTTTCGGAATCAATAATTTATCAAAAAATATTTGTATAAATAGCTAATACTTCGACTTATTTAGGTTATTTTAACCTTCAAGTGTAGTTTTTATATAATTCTACTTTATGAAGTTAAAACTTGCTGTTAATCAATTCATTTGCTTACATGATGTACGGTGAAATAAAAAGTATTAAGTAGAAATTTTTCTTTTTACTTAATACTGAAATTTTTTGTCTAACATCGTTGTTAAAAAGAAATAATATGCTAATAATTAACTTGATAAAGTAGAAATAATTATGAATCTATTAAATAATTTAAATGACTGACTGGCTAAATAAACCATTTCCTTTAATAGAGACAATGAAACAAAAACTAATTATTTCGTTTTTGTTTGCTAGCTTTATTTATGTCTTTTTGTTTGTTTTTCAGCCTTTTGGCTTATTTAAGCATGAGGAAAATCTTGAAATTTACCTGTTGGGTTTCTTTTTTATCACCCTTTTTGTCATGTTATTTAGTTTTTTCATTTTTCCGCTTGTTTTCAAAAAAATATTCGATCCTGAAAAATGGAATGTAAAAAAAGAAATCTATTTCTCGCTACAAATTATTACGGTTATTGGATTTTTCAACTGGTTGTACAATTCAATCACAGGTATGGATATGATCAATCAGTATAATTTGCTCTCTTTTTTACTTATCACGATTGCGGTAGGTATCTTTCCAACCGTCTTTTTGATTATTTATTTTGAAAAATATTTTTATGATAAACATGCGATTATTGCAGATAAGCTGACGGATATTGTTCATACAGCAATCACCAAGAATAACAAACAAATACTTAAAATTCTTTCGGATAACGCAAAAGACGAAATAATTATTGAGCTAGAGCATTTTTTGTGTATCCGATCGGAGGGAAATTATATCCATGTTTTTTTTATTGAAAACAATCAAATCAATAAGAAATTAATCCGAAATTCTTTGACAAAAGTTAGTCAAGAGCTTTTGATTTTTGAATCCATCAAACGTTGCCATCGATCTTTTCTTGTGAATCTTCAAAAAATAGAAACAGTTACTGGAAATGCTCGAAATTACAATTTCCACATTGAAAATCTAGGTTTTGAAATACCCGTTTCTCGAAATTTCCCTAAATCGATTATCGAAAATATAAAGAAATAAGGTTTTTGATCTTGTTTACACAATTCAGTAAAATATAGAAATTATTGATAGCGTAAAAAAGTAGTGACTTTACTCATTCTTAATTTTATTTAA
>JAOZTL010000032.1 GCA_029942205.1 Bacteroidales bacterium
TACATCCAGAAACGGTTACAGGAAAAACCAACAAAAAAAGACTTAGTCAGAAAATCTGCAATAGCACCGCTATTAAAGGATTTTTTAAAGAAAGTTAAAGGACAAATGAACGAGTATAACTGTTATATGTTATTTAATTTGCGTTCCTAAACATCAATAACTATCTAATTATCAATGCGAATTAAATTAATAAACTATTTAATTCTTTATGGGTGTTTTATTTTGCAAATTCTTCGACTTCTTGAAAAACTCGCATAAAATTTCCGCCCCAAATTTTGGCAATATCCGTTTCAGAATAGTCTCTTTTGACTAATTCATAAGTAATATTTCCCAATTCACTTGCATCAAAACAATCGGACAAATCTCCACCTCCATCAAAGTCTGTTCCAATACCAATGTGGTCAATACCAGCAATTTTCACTATATGATCGATATGGTCTACCGCATCTTTCACGGTAGCTAATTCGGCAGGAAAATCAATTTTCATTTGTTTCCAATCAGCATTTGCACTTTTATTCTGTTCCTCTGTCAAATCTACAAAATTATTATACTTTTTATATAATGCTGACATTACAGAATCTCTTTGTAAATTTGGCTTAGGCGTTTTAATGTAAGCACTTAAGATACAGAGTTGTACAACACCTCTATTTTTAGCCAAAGTACGTAGCATGTCATCCGTCATGTTTCGAGGATGATCGCAAATAGCTCGTGCAGAGGAGTGTGAAGCGATAACTGGAACTTTTGACTTTTTTATCACATCATAAAACGATTTATCTGCGATATGCGACACATCCACCATTATTCCCAAACGATTCATTTCTTTAACAACTTTCCCTCCAAATTTACTCAAACCATCATGCTCTGCTCCATTTTTATCTGTAGACGAGTCGCAAATATCATTATTGCTACTATGGCAAAGAGTTACGTAACGTGCACCTAAGTCATAAAATTCTTTCAACTGTTTTATATCCGTTCCGATAGCATAACCATTTTCGATCCCCATAAATATGGCTCGTTTCCCTGTTTTATGCAAGCGTTCGGCATCTTTTGAGTCAAAAGCAAGTTCGGCTAATTCAGGATATTTTTTTACATTGGTATGAATGGCATCAAAAATATCTAATGCTTTTTTATATGCTTTGTTGTTTGCATCGGCATTTCGCTTTCCTTGCCCCAAGAATACAGCAAAAAAAGATGCATCCAAACCTCCTTCTTTCATACGAATAAAATCAACCTTACTTCCTGTCTCATATGGATTATTTCTCACTCCCAAATCTAATTTTTGATAGCGAATTGCCAATGGCGTATCGCAATGCGAGTCGATTGTGAGTATACGATCATGAATTTCGGCTGCTTTTTTGCGAAGTTCATCGTCAAAAGCAATAGAAGCACCTGCCTTGTAATAAACGCCTAAACCCAGAGCCAAAGCGGAAAGACTTGAATTAATAATAAATTTTCGTCGTGTTATCATTTTTTTTTTTGTTAAAGATATTTATTATACAAATTACAATATTCTATCGAGTTCCAAATTTAAAATTTAGATCCAAAATAAACAAAAAAACTTATTACTTTTGTGTAAAATAAACTCTCGCCTATTCCAGGTTGTGTGCGCAGATTGTAATATATTTATAAACAAGTCGTTTGAATTAAAATAAAGTTCGTTTTTTTTCACAAAAAAGCACTTCAAAAAATACATTTAACCAAACTAACTCAATAAAATAATGAAATTTAAAACAACAGTCATTTTATTTCTACTTATAGCAAGTATTTCTTGCAGACAAGAACATAAACCACCAGAACAAAAGAATGCTTCAAATGATAAAGAAAATTTAGCAAGAGCAAATAAATTTTTAGTAACAAAGGATAATGAACGAATTACAAGCTACATCGAACGTAGAAATTGGGAATTAAACCTTAATGAAAGTGGTCTTTGGATTGAAATTTATGACGTAAAAAACAGTAAAAAACCACAAGACGGGCAACAAGTTAGTCTAAAATACAAATTAAGCCTCCTTGATGGGAAAAATTGCTATGATTCTGACTATGATGGACTACTTAATTTTCGGATAGGACACAATGAATTGCCACAAGGATTGAATGAATCCGTACTTTTACTGGGTAAAGGAGACAAAGCTCGATTGATTATTCCACCATTTTTGGCTTATGGATTATTAGGAGATCAAAATAAAATTCCTGCTAGAGCAATCATTGTGTACGAAATAGAGTTAATTGATTTTTATTAAGGTTTTATTTTTGATATTGCTTACGCAATTTTGTAAATCGTTATTATTCAGTGAATACATGTTTTTTAAATATCCTATTAATTTTAGCTATACAATTTTACTTTATCAAAATAATAGTTAAAATTAAATATATGAAACTAAAATGCACAAGAAAATAATACGAAGCATTACTTTTCCATTCTTATTTCTATTATTGATTTGGATAATTCATGTTTTTTCGCAACTATTCAACTATAATTTAGTCCACTGGGGTATTTTTCCACGCAAAATAAGTGGTTTATACGGCATTTTGACTTCACCTCTCGTTCATTCTGACTTTCAACATTTACTATCGAATAGCATACCTTTTTTCGTACTTACGAGTATTTTAGTATACTTTTACCCAAAAATTTCCTTTCACATAATTGCCTATAGTTGGCTTTTGCAAGGAATATGGGTGTGGCTTGCTGGACGACTGGCTTACCACATTGGAGCAAGCGGACTGGTTTATGCGATTGCTTCTTTTTTATTTTTCAATGGTGTTTTTCACCGTAATCGCCCAATGGCAGCAATTTCACTACTTATCGTATTTTTGTACGGTGGACTCATCTGGGGGCTTTTCCCTACACAAAAACAAATTTCGTGGGAAGGACATTTAGGTGGTTTCTTGGCAGGCATAATCGTTGCTTATGGTTATTATGCTCGAATTAAAGCTCTATTAACAAATGACTTAACAGAAAAAATGCGAATAGAAAATGAATTTGAATCAAAAAATTCAACCGCAGAAAATACCACAATCACCTACCATTACATCGAAAATAAATAAATTTTAGAATATTCAATATTCGATTGCCATAAATAAAATATCATCAACTTGTTTAAAATCACCTTGCCAAACAGACATATTATTTTCTATAATTTCTTTTTGAGCATCAAACGATTTATTTTGAATAGATAATATTAATTCACGTAATCTTGGAGAAGAAAATTTCTTGTTTTTTTCTCCACCAAACTGATCCGTTACACCATCGGTAAACATATAAATTCGATCTTTTGCTTTTAATGAAATAGAATGATTTGTGAAAGGCTTCATTTTATGATACATCCCTATTGGCATTTTGTCTGGCTTAATTACTTTTAATTCACCATCACGAATAAAATAAATAGGACGATTTGCACCTGCATAATTTAAAACATTACGTTCTCTATCAATTGCACAAAGTGCCATATCCATTCCATCTCTAGCCCTATAATTTGCATTATTCTGTCCTAATGCATCAATCACCCTTGATCGGAGCATATCCAATGCATCTGCTGGCGAAGAGACATTTTCACTACGCACCACTTCATCTAAAAACGTAAGCCCAAGCATGGTCATAAAACCTCCAGGCACACCATGGCCTGTGCAATCGGAAGCTACTAAAATGTCATATTGATCTATTTTTGCATGAAAATAAAAATCACCACTTACAATATCTTTCGGTTGATTGATAATAAAACATGTAGGAAACGATTTTTTAATCTGTTCGATAGATGGAAAAACGGCTTGTTGTATTATTTTTGCATAATTAATACTATCCAAAATTTTATTGTTTTTTCCCTGTATTAACGCATTCTGTTCAGACAACTGAGCAAGCAAATTCTTTAATTTTCTATCTGTTTCTACTCTACTAGTTATATCTTCTTTTACTGCAATAAAATTGATAACTTCCCCTTTATTGTCCAAAATGGGTGTAATTATGGCTTGTTCCCAATAAAATTCTCCATTTTTCTTCTTATTATGAAAACGCCCTTTCCATACTTTTCCTGAAGTAATCGTCTGCCAAAGTCCTTCATAAAAACGAGCAATGTGCTCTCCTGAATTTAAAATATTGGGATTTTTACCTATAACTTCGTCTAGCGTATAGCCTGTTAAGCTTGTAAACTTAGGATTTACATATTCAATTTCTGCATTAATATTTGTAATAACAACTGTAGTTGCACTTTGCTCCACAGCTTTACTTAATTTTAATAAATGCACTCGTAAAGACTCAAATTCAAGCATATTAAGTAAAATAACTCGATAGCCAAATACTGTTCCTCTTTCTTCAAGTACAGCAATTGATGCTAAAACGGGTAATAAACTTCCACTTTTTTGAGTTACTGAAAACCGAATATTTTCTAATTCTTTTACTTCTTTTAATTTCAATTCTGTTTGTTGCAATACTTCTTTCTCCGAAATATCCAATAAGTTCCAGAAATTCAATCCTTTTTGAATATCTTCTTTTCCATAACCTAATATTTCATGGAATTTATGATTTACAAAACTTAAATTTCCGTCTAAATCTGCTTCGAATAATATTCCTGGCATCAAATTAACTAAATCAGAGTAATGCTCATTCTGCAATTCAATTTCAACCTGATGTTTATTTATTATCTTCTGTTTTTCTTTTAAATGGTCATTAATCGATAATATTTCTTCGTTTTGTTGTTTTAATTCCTCTTCGGATGCTAATAAAAAACTATTATGTTCGTGAAGTTTTCGCTCACTTTTATAATTAACACTTTGCAAATTTAAAATAGCCTGCACTACAAAAGCCATAAACAAAATAATTACTACAACGTACATCGGATATACCTGGACATCTAACTGTAAATCAATCAGATAAATCCCAAACCATCCATGTATAATATCATACATCAAGAAAACAATAACACCAGGCAGTAAAGCAATTACTGTTTTTTTAACTTCTCTGTAACCAAAGGTTAAAACAGGGATAATCATTGCTACAATAAGGAGGATTCGAGGCGATAAGTAAAATATTAAATTATCAGTAACTCCCATAGATTTAGCATAAGCTCCTCCAAATACGAGTGTTACAGGAATAGACATCGAAATTAAATATTTAGAAAAATCAATATTACCTCGCTTATTTAGCAACAACGCAAACAACAGCATGATCGTATTTCCTAAAAATAAATGACCAATAACGGGACTTTCTAGCCGAAAATAGCCCATTAACGAAATAATGCCAAAAAAGAATATAACAAAAAAAGTTATTCGATTTAAAAGAATCAAACTTTTTCTTTCATAATCAGTCATTTCTGAACGAATCCCTATCGTTGAAATAGAATAAAATATATTTAATTTTGTCATAATAAATTAAAACTTCACTCATCATTATCAGTCTTTTAGTAACAAAATCCTATCAAAAGCATCAATAAACCGTTTTTCTCTTTATTCTGCTCTTTCAAAAAAAACCAACTCTCAAATATATGCAAAATTTAAACCAAATCACATTTCGCTTCAATTTATTCTAACTAGAAAACGAGCACCTTACATAAAGTACTCGTTTTTTTATTCAAAAAAAGACTCACTTAGATAGAAAAATGCAATTAACCGTACATTTAAAAACTTGTATTTCGTACAGTATACATTTATATAGTTGCATAAGCAACTTCCAAAAAGCAGAAAACTTTACACTGTAATAAATGGTAATTTAACTACTTTTGCTTTCACATCTTTATTTCTTATTTTAATAAATATTTCTGTGTTTACTTTCAAAAATCCTTTATTAATATACCCCATGCCTATTCCTTTCTTCAAAACAGGCGACATTGTTCCAGAAGTTACAATTCCGATTTTATTTCCGTCTGTATCTACTATTTCATAGCCATGACGTGGAATACCTCGCTCTTGCATCTCAAAAGCTTTCAATCGACGAACAATAGGATCTGCTTTCTGTTGTGCAAATAGGTCTTTATCTATAAATTTCTTCATTTCTGTAAATTTAGTTATCCATCCCAAACCTGCTTCAATCGGTGAAGTAGTGTCATCAATATCATTACCATACAAACAAAATCCCATTTCCAAGCGCAAAGTATCACGTGCACCCAAACCTATCGGTTTTATGCCCAATTCTTGTCCTGCTTCAAAAATTGCTTTCCAAATTTTTTCAGCATCATCGTTATACATATAAAGTTCAAAACCACCAGAGCCAGTATAACCTGTTGCAGAAATAATTACATTTTCGACACTAGCAATTTTCCCCGTTACAAAAGTGTAATACTCTATTTCAGAGAGATTTATATCGGTAAGTTTCTGCAATACTTCTACTGCTTTTGGTCCTTGTACGGCAAGTTGCGCAATATCGTCGGATGCATTTTCTAATTCTGCACCAAACGTATTTTGTTCATTAACCCATGCCCAGTCTTTTTCAATATTTGCGGCATTTACAACTAGCATGTATTTTTCTGCTTCATAGCGATATACCAATAAATCATCAACAATTCCGCCTTTTCCATTCGGGAAACAAGTATATTGTGCCTGACCTACCAACAATTTTGAAACATCATTACTGGTTACCTTCTGCAAAAAAGCAAGTGCATTTGCCCCCTTTGCCCAAAATTCGCCCATGTGCGAAACATCAAATACACCAACATCGTTGCGTACAGCAAGGTGTTCATCATTTATGCCTGTATACTCAATTGGCATATTGTAACCCGCAAAAGCCGCCATTTTAGCTCCTAATTCGATATGAAATTTTGTAAACGGAGTAGTTTTCATGTGTTTATTTTTTGTAAATTACTGAAATTTAAGCATTACTGCTATTTAATATTGCTTACGCACTTGTGTAAATTTATTATTTAGCAAAAGTAATATTTTAATAATGTAAGACAATCAATATAGACTATTTTTCTGTTAAAAAATCACAATTCAGATAGCTCTAAATATCTAATATTTTCACTTCTACTCGTCTATTTTTTTCTCGCCCTTCTTCAGTACTATTATCGGCAATCGGGAATTTGAAATTATAGCCTTTTGCTTGCAATCGTCCTCTATTAACTCCTTTACTTATCAAGTAAGTAACAACAGCTTTTGCTCTGGATAGCGACAAACGTTGATTTGTAGCCATAGAACCTCTGTTATCTGTATGACCCGATATTTCAAGTTTTAATTTAGGATAAAGAGCAAATAAATTAACTAAACGATCTAATTCAGGAAAAGAAGCTTCTTGTAAACTTGATTTTCCACTATTAAAAAATGTATTATTTAATATAATTTTAGATCCAATTTTCATTGGTTGTAAATCATAATCTTTACGAATTTCAGTATATTCTTTTGATTTTGGTGTAACAAAATTTGCTGACATAAACATGTAATCTTTTGCTCGAATAGCAACTCCGTAGTTTTTATCAAAATGAAGAGGAACTTTGTACTCGCCTGAAACAGAATCGGATTGGATCGTCATCACTTTTTCGCCTGTCGCATTATCAACAACATCAATGGATGCAACGAGTGGTTCTTTGGTGTTATAATCTCGAATTGTCCCCATCACAATTGTCAAAATTATTGTCTTTATTTCCACTTTCTCTTCTATCGCCGATTCGGTTATTGGTACGGTAAATGCAGCTAACAAAACATCCTCGTTGCTTTGCAAAGACGGTTTTTCTTCACCCAAAAATATCATTTGGTAAATATCCCAATGCCCTTTCGTGCCAGTACGTTCGGAGCTTGTGTAAGCAAATC
The DNA here is from genome assembly GCA_029942205.1 of Bacteroidales bacterium. GTDB lineage: Bacteria > Bacteroidota > Bacteroidia > Bacteroidales > JAOZTL01 > JAOZTL01. The sequence goes on from JAOZTL010000032.1 coordinate 7,729, forward strand.
GTCCATTTTCCGACACTGAAAATAAGAAATCATCGCCAGGAGTATTCATCGGAAAACCTAAATTTTCGGGAGCAGACCATTCGCCATTTTCGAGAATTGTCTTAAAAATATCATAACCGCCAACCGTATTATGTCCTTTTGAGCTGAAATACAGTGTTTTATTATCAGGCGCAAGGTACAAAGCCGTTTCGTCATAAGGCGAATTAATGACATCAGTCATCCGCGAAGGTCGCTTCCACGAACGCCCACGCAATTCATTGGTATAAACATCTCGTCCATTCGAACCATTATCGCTTGTAAAAAACATTTTTGTCATCGCTGCATTAAAACAAATAGAAGATTGATGTGTTTTTTTCACGTTTACCTTCCCGAAAATAGAACTAGGTTTTGACCATTTTCCATTCGATCGCAAAGTAGAAACATATAAATTTCCAAAATATTTCTTACCTCTATACAGAAATAGTTGCTTATTGTCTGAAGAAATAGCAACCACCGCATCGTTATACTTTGAATTTACTGAATTTCCAATATTATGTACACTTCCCCATTTTTCACCATCGTGCAATGCCACAAAAACATCTTCGTTATACATATCATCAAAATCAATCTTACGACCACGGTACGATTCTGGTCTGCGTGATGTGAAATACATCGCTGATCCATCGCGAGTTACAACTGCTCCTAATTCTGGATATTCTGTATTAATATCGCCTCCAAGTAGTTTTATTAATATTCGATTATTTTCTTTTTTGAGGAGTTCATTTCCACTTTTACATTCGGCTATAAGCTTATCTATTTCAGCTTCTTGCTTTCTAAACTGCTGATAACCAGTCAATGATGCACGATACATAGCATATTCGTCTATTGCTTTCAGAAATTCATAATTATACTGATAACTACGTCCTAAATAATAATGCAATTTTACTGGAATTTGATCATAATAAATCTGTGCATCTTCCAAATACTCTAATGATTTTGCTCTCGGTGAAGAATTCAAATAACAAACGCCTATTTTATAATTCAAATCGGCATTATCGGGATTGTATTCATAAGCTTCCAAATAATATTTCAGAGCTTCGGCATAAGCGCCTGCTTTATTTTGTAAAAACAAAAAGTCTCCTTTATTCATTGCCTTTTTCACCTCACGATAGCCTTCGTCGATTACATACAAATCTTTCGTTTTTACTTTAATTCTATCCTGCGAATATGTCAAAAATGAGTATGCAAGTAGACTTCCTAATAACCATATTTTCACTTTCATAAGTATATTTATTTAATTACTTCTAATTCAACTCTTCTATTTTGTGCTCTTCCTTCTTGCGAAGCATTTGTGGCAATTGGCTGTTCTGAACCAAGCCCCAACGCTAGCAAGCGATCGCTACTAATCCCTTTTTCTACTAAATAATCGACAACAGCCTTGGCTCTTGCTTCAGACAAATTTATATTCAGATCCGCAGAACCTCGATTATCGGTATGTCCGCTGATTTGAATCCGCAAATTTGGGTAAGCTTGGAGCAAACTTTTTATTCGTTCTAATTCGGCAAAAGATTCTTTTACTAAGTTTGATTTATTTGTTTCAAAAAAAACATTTTTCAAAATAACCTTTGCGCCTTCTTCAACTGTCAATAATTTCACATTTAATTCTTTTTCTTGATATTGACTGGTAGAAGGAATATTAAAATTCTCTGAATGAGTCAAATAGCCATCTAACGAAACAACAATTGCATAATTTTTTCCTGACGGTAAGGTCAATAAGTATTTTCCGTTTCTTTGATTTGAATTTAATTCCGAAATCACTTCATTTATCTCATTATCAATAATTTGAATTTTAGCTTCTTTTTTTTTACCAGTTACGGCATCCGTTACGATACCTTTTAATATAGTCAAATGTATTTTTTTTATAAAAACAGGATCTGCAATAATAATATCAGAAATGGGATTTAACGAACCATACAACAAAAAATCTTCGACTTGTAATATCGATGCTTTCTCGCTTGCCACAAAATTAAGTTGATAAATATCTGTAAACCCTTTACTATCAGCTTTTACTGTAGAATAATATCCATTACGACCATCAGCCGATAGCACGAAAAAAATATCATCATCGGGGCTATTCACTGGATAGCCCAAATTTTCGGGATCAGACCATGTCTTATTTTCTTGTAATATTGTTTTGAAAATATCAAATCCTCCCATTGTTGCATGTCCTTTTGAACTAAAATACAAAGTTTTACCATCGGGATGCATAAAAACGCCTGTTTCGTCGTAAGGCGAATTAATATTTGTAGGCATTCTTTTGGCAGTAGACCATTTTCCTTGTTTTGTCTTCACACTGTAATAAATATCAGAATTACTTTTATTTGGGTCATTCACTTTTCCTCGCACCAAATAAATAGTTCGCCCATCAGGTGAAAAACAAGCCGATGTTTCATTTTTAACCGTATTAATGCCTGAAGGTAAAGCCTCTGGCTTCGACCATACGTCGCCTTTTAACTCACAAATAAAAACATCTCCCATGTTATACAACAGTAATCGTTGCCCGTCAGGCGAAAGACTAATAACGGCATCATGAGAACTGGTATTCAATGGTTTACCTAAATTTTCGGGAGCAGACCATTCGCCATTATTATTGTACGAAACATAAACGTCTTCATAAAACTGCCCATCAAATTTATCACGTCTCCCGCCTGTCGTATTTTCACGACGAGAAGTAAAAAACATCATGGATTCGTCTGCCATTATCAACGGACGATAATCTAATAAATCAGAATTTATCGATGAAATATTTTTAAATACCACATTTACAGGATTTTTTAGTAATTCAATACCAACTTTACATTCAGCAATTCTTTTCGCTACTCTTTTGCGATATTTAGAAGCAATCGAGCCACTTACACTACTTATAAAAAGCTGATAGTCAGCTATTGATGCTTCAAATTGATAACTATATTGACGTGCTGTTGCCAATGCATAAAGAACATCAAAACTTATTTTAGGATCTTTTGTGTAAGCTTTTTGCAAATAAATAAGTGCTTCAGATTTATTTATTGTTCTTAAATAACAAATTCCTATTTTATAATTTAATGCTGAATTATTTGAATTATACGAATATGCCTCTAAATAATAATCTAGCGCAGAAAGTAATCCTCCTTTTGTCTGTTTACCATAAAACTTATCACCACTACGAACACTATTCCATGCTTTTTTAAATCCTTGCTTGTCTATTTGAAATTTAGACGCACTAATTTCTGGTTCTTGTGCCAACGTGTTTTCCAAGAATAAAAAGCTACTCAAAAAAAGGATTAAAAATTTTATATTCATAATTAGTTACAGCTTTTCATGAATTTTTCCGCTTCTTTCACTCCTAAATCAATTGCTTTTTGCCAATCAAGACAAGCTCCTTTAAAATCGAGCAAGTATTCCTTTGAATTTCCTCTATTTACATACGCATAGCCATAATTTGGATTTAGCTCGATGGCTTTATCCAAAACAACCACAGATTCTTGATAATTTTCCATTTTAAACAATACTGTTCCTTTATTATTATAGGCATAAGCATAGTCTGCTTTTAATTCTATTGCCTTATCAAAATCTGATAAAGCCCCCTCATAGTCTTCTGATTCAAACTTTGCACTACCTCGATTATTGTAAGCTAAAAAATAATTCGTATCCAACTCTATCGCTTTCGTGTAAGCCAAAATTGCTGCTTTGTAATCTTCTTTTTTACGATAAGCACTTCCTAAATTGTTATAAAAAATTGCTTTATCGCTCATTATTTCAATAGCCATCTGATAATCAGCAATTGCTTTGTCATATTCTTTTAACATTCGGTACGCACTTGCTCTGTCATTAAATGCATACGCATAGTCTGCTTTTTGTGCTATCGCATCTGAAAAATACTCGGAAGCCAAAGTATAATCTACTAGCTGAAATTTAACAACTCCCATGTAATAAGGGATTTTAGCGTCTTTCATGCCTTTGGTTTGAGCTAACAACAAATCGGCAAATGCTTCGTCATATTTCCGATCGGTAAGCAAAAGCATTGCACGACTAAAATGTGCATTTCCGTTAGATGGTTCTAACTCAATCACTTTGTCATAATCTGCCATCGCTCCTGCCAAATCGCCTAATTCCGATTTTGCACTTGCTCTATTAAAATAAGCTTTTGCAAAATCCACTTTATACGAAATAGCTTCCGTGAAAAAACGAACTGCTTCGTCTAGTTTCTTTTTCTTAAAATTTTCTATTCCTTTATTATAAGCTAATTCTGCTTCTTGATTCCCAGCAACAATAACGGTCTGTAAACCATCATCTTGCGCTTGAGCATAGCCAATACCTAAGGCTAATAATAAAATTACGATAATCCGTTTCATTTGTTTTAATTTTAGTAAATTATTTTTTTAATCATTACTCTTATTTTTTAACTCTCATGTAAAAAAAATCAATACTCCAACGTTATTTTAATCAAAAATACATAAATAATATTAAAATCTCATTAACATCAATCATCTACACGACTATTCTACCAATTCATTCATTAATTTCTCTATTATTGAAGGATATTTTCTTAATACTTGCGAAAAATCTACAGATTGATAAAATAAAGGTAAACGATACCTCATGTGCAACATTTTTACATTTCCTCCTTCAATAATTAACTCGATAGGCAAAGCTAC
>JAOZTL010000033.1 GCA_029942205.1 Bacteroidales bacterium
TCGTGATAAAACCAAACAACACAATGGATTTTTTGCATGGATTATTTTTGCACTATTTTTAGGCTCTATTACCATTATTTTGTCTTTTTATAGCTCTAAATCCATGATTATCGAAAAAAATACCCTTAATTCTCCTTTATTGATCGAGTATATTTATTTTTTACTTCCATTAAGCATATTTACCCTCATTTTTTTAATGTTTGATGCTTATTATACAGTACTCTTTAATGCAGTAAAAGGAATATTTTTGAAGGAATTTTTGCAACGTTTTTTGATTATGATTTCAATTTTGCTCTACTATTTCGAGACGATTGATTTCTTTCAATTTGTAATCGCTTACACCTTTTCGTTGTCCGCTCCGTCTTTCGTAATCACTCTTTCGCTGTTTATAGATGGCGAATTTATCGTTCGTCCACAACGCCAGTTTGTATCACCAGAATTACGAAAAACCATACTTTCCGTTAGTTTATTTGGCTTTATTGGTGGTTTTACAGGCATTGCCGTACTGCAAATGGACAAAATCATGCTTGCATCCATGCTCAATTTACACGAAACGGGAATTTATACCGTAACGTTCTTTTTCGGAGTACTCGTTCGTATTCCCTCGCGTGCCGTGATGAAAATCGCTTCGCCCATCATGGCAGATGCATGGAAAAATAACGATTTGCCAACGATAAAAAAAATCTATCAAACCACCAGCTTAAATTTATATCTGGTTGGATTGCTATTATTTGTAGGTATTTGGGCTAATATCGACAATGTTTTTCAATTGCTCCCAGAGAGCTACGAAGCAGGAAAATACGTCATTTTGTTCATTGGTTTTGCCAATTTGATAGAAATGACTTCGGGCGTGAATACTAGTCTAATTTCTACGTCTAATTATTATCGTGTACTTTCTTATTTTATGTTTGTACTATTAGGCTTGGTTATTATTACCAATTTTATTTTTATTCCGATTTGGGGAATTTCAGGAGCAGCTTTTGCTTCTTTATTATCGCTTACTATTTATAATTTATTGCGATTTTTGTTTTTATACCTAAAACTAAAACTACATCCCTTTAATATCCGATTTCTTTGGACAACATTACTTGGAATATTCGTTTTTTTTATCAATCATTGGCTTCCTGTAATCGACAATTATTTGTTGGACATCGCCATACGAAGCAGTAGTATTGCAGTTATTTATCTCGTTGTAGCTTATGTATTCAAGCTTTCCGATGAATTAAATAATTTGGTGAATACAACACGAAAAACTTTTTTTAGATAAAAGTTTGGATAAACACTTAATTCTCTTTAATTTTGCACGATATTTTTAAAAATTTAATCATAAGAAAATGCCAGTAAAAATTAGATTAGCAAGACATGGTCGCAAGTCGAAACCTTTTTATCACATCGTAGTTGCAGACAGTAGAGCACCTCGTGATGGAAAATTTATCGAGCGTATTGGATCTTACAATCCAAATACCAACCCTGCAACCATCGATCTTAAATTTGATCGTGCATTACAATGGCTAGGTGACGGAGCACAACCAACCGATACCGCGCGTTCGATTTTATCGTACAAAGGAGTAATGTACAAAAAACACCTAATGAGAGGTGTTGCAAAAGGTGCTTTGACTGAAGAGCAAGCAGAAGCAAAATTCCAAACATGGATTACAGCTAAAGAAACTAAAATTCAAGCTAAAAAAGATCAACTTTTAGCCAATGTGAATATTGCTGTAAACAAACGAATGGAAGCTGAACGTAAGATTAAAGAAGACCGTTTAGCTGTTATTGCTAAGCGAGACGCTGTTACGCCAGAAGTGCCAGAAAACGAAGCAGAAGAAACTGCAACGGATGAAGGTGAAAAAGCTTAGTTTAGAAAAAAAACAATGCCTATGCGTAGGAATTATTACCAAAACTCATGGAGTTACTGGTGCTATGATTCTTGACCTAGACATTGAATTTTCTGAAATACAAAAACAGGAATCAGTTTTGGTTGAAATAGACCAAATACTGGTTCCTTTTTTTTTCGCATATGCTCCCAAATTACGCAACAATTACTCTGCATTTGTTTATTTCGATGATATTGACAATCAAGACAAAGCAAAGTTTTTTATTGCTAAGCAAGTATTTGTTCCGAAATCAGAACTGAATGCCATTGAAAATAAAGCATTTGAACTGGCTGATTTTCTCGTAGTCGATCAAACGAAAGGAACGATTGGCAAAGTGGATACCATTCTGCAAATACCAAAAAATGAGCTATTACGAATCATATCGCCCGATGATATCGAAATTCTAATCCCTTTTCAACAAGACATCATTCAGTCCATCGATTCGCAAAAACAAATACTTTATATCGATGCGCCTGAAGGCTTAATTGATTTATATTTAGAAAATTAAGCTCTTTCGTTGATTTATATAAAAAAAGCATGGTACGAATTATACACCACAGAATACGCTGTATTGGCTGTAATTACTGCATCGAAGCAGCACCATACCGCTGGGTGATGGACGATGCCGACGGCAAAAGTATTTTGGTAGATGCGGTCGAAAAACGGGGAATTTATACCCTCGTAACTTCCGACGACGAATATACAGATAACTTAGAAGCAGCCGAATTATGTCCAGTAAAAGTAATTCGAATCGAAAAATTTTAAATCAGAGACTGTAAAATAAATGCCTGATAATCAGATGAAATATTTGATTAATGACTATTTGATCCATAAAGATTTTTATTTTTGAGATTAATGTTTAATTTTGCAACTTGTAAAAAATGAACAGCTTGAATACATACAAAATACCATTAAATGGACTTAAAGAAGGTGATTATCAGTATAGTTATACGATAAACAAATACTTTTTTTCGACATTTCCTGAAAGTGAAATTCAGGATGCTGCATTGGAAATTGAAATTCTATTGAGTAAAAAAACAGCCGTTTTAAACTTAGAAATAGAATTAAAAGGAACAGTTAATATTCAATGCGATAGGTGCTTAGATCTGTTTGATTACCCAGTAAATTATCGTGCAAAATTGTATGTTAAATTTGGGGACAAAAACTCAGACTTATCTGATGCCGACGAAACAATAACACTTGCGCATTCTGAATATGAATTGGAATTATCGCAACATTTGTATGATTATATAATGTTGAGCTTACCATACAAAAAAGTGCATCCTACCGATGAAAACGGAGAAAGTACTTGCAATGAGAAAATGCTTGACGAAATTGAAAAATTCGGAAATACAGATAATCCTTCCGAAGAAAAAAAAGAAATAGACCCTCGATGGGATAAGTTAAAAGGCTTAATTAAATAGATAAGTTGTAATTTTAGATAATAATAGATAAATAAATAGGTAAAATGGCACATCCTAAACACAAAACATCAAAACAGAGAAGAGATAAAAGAAGGACTCACTATAAAGCAGGTGAAAAAACCTTGGCTAAATGTCCTAATTGTGGCGCAACAGTTCAATACCACAGAGTATGTTCTGAATGCGGGCATTATAGAGGCAAACTTGCCATCGAAAAAGATGCTGATTTGTAGCATAAAAACTTTCATCGGTTTTTAGATCATCTAAAACAAGAGAGGCTATCTAAAAAAGAATAATAAATAACTGAAAATCAAATATTCATTTGAGAAGTAATGGCATTTTTTTAAACTTTTTAGATAGCCTTTTTTGTTTTTTTTTAAGAGCTTTTTATTGTTCTTTTAGGTGTTTTTATTTTGTAAGTCGTTGAAATTTAATCATTCCATTAGTTTGGATCGATTAATTATCTTTGATAAATCATTGATTGTACAAGTGCGTAAGCAACATCAATAGGTCGAAGACCTTGTGTAAGCGACATCAAAAAGGTCGAAGACCTTAATTTAATGATTATGATAAAAAAAAGAGCTGTAATTACAGGCGTTGGAGCTTATGTCCCTGATTATATTCTGACAAATGATGAATTAGCCAAAATGGTAGACACGTCGGATGAATGGATAATGACTCGGATAGGCATAAAAGAACGACGAATACTGAAAGGTGAAGGATTAGGAACTTCCGATTTGGGAACAAAAGCTGTTCAGCAACTTTTAGAAAAAACAAACAGCTCGCCAGACGAGATTGACTTGCTTATTTGCTCGACCGTAACTCCCGACATGCAATTTCCTGCAACGGCAAATATTATTAGCGATAAAGTGGGAATCAAAAACGCATTTAGCTTCGATTTGAATGCAGGATGTTCTGGCTTTTTGTTCGGACTAGCTACCGCATCCAAATACGTTGAATCTGGACAATACAAAAAAGTGATTTTGGTTGGAGCAGATAAAATGTCATCCATCGTAGATTACACCGATCGTGGTATTAGCCCAATTTTTGGAGACGGTGCAGGAGCAGTATTGCTCGAACTGCAAGAAAACGAAAACGGTATTCAAGACATGATCCTTCATGTGGACGGTGCTGGACGAAAGCATTTGCACCAAAAAGCTGGCGGATCGGTTAAGCCTGCCTCGCACGAATCTATAACAGCACGTGAGCACTTTATTTTTCAAGAAGGACAGGCTGTATTCAAATCGGCAGTATCGAATATGGCAGACGTATCCGTCGAAATGATGGAAAAACACGGTCTCACTGCCGACGACATACAATGGCTCGTCCCACACCAAGCAAACATGAGAATAATCAATGCCACGGCTCGGCGAATGAACTTACCTCGAGAAAAAGTAATGATTAATATTCAACGATACGGAAATACAACCGATGCCACTTTGCCATTGTGCCTCTGGGAATGGGAGAAACAACTGAAAAAAGGAGATAAACTTATTCTTGCCACTTTTGGAGCTGGTTTTACTTGGGGATCAATCTATTTAAAATGGGCTTACGATAGCTAAGGGCTTATTTCTTAGTAATATCCAATCAGATGCAGACCTTGATTACTTGCATTTATGATAGAGAAAAAGAAAATAAATGAATAAAAAAGTAGCCTTTCTGAATTATTAATTGTATATTAACCACGAAAAAAACAATAATAAAACATATTAATTAATTAAATACGAATGCTTATGAACTTCAAAGAATTACAAGACTTTATCAAAGTAATTGCCAAATCAGGTGCCACTGAAGTAAAAATAGAAACAGACGAATTAAAACTAACTATTATTACGCCTGGTAAAGGAAAAACGGCTCAAGGACTGACAGAAACCACCTTGATTCAACAAATTCCTATGGCTACGCAAGTTTCGGCTATTCCTCAAATGCAAATGGCACCTACCATGCAATCGCCTGTTATGCCACAGCAAGTACAACAAGTGGTACCAGTAGCACCCGTTGAAACAAAACAAGAAGAAACCAAAGAATCGAATTATATTACCGTGAAATCGCCAATGGTAGGCACTTTCTATCGTAAACCTGCACCCGAAAAACCTACATTTGTTAATGTTGGGGACGATATTGCGCCTGGCAAAGTCGTGTGCATTATCGAAGCGATGAAACTTTTTAACGAAATAGAATCGGAAGTTAGCGGAAAAGTAATCAAAGTTTTGGTAGACGATGCTTCGCCTGTAGAATTTGACCAACCGCTATACTTGGTTGATCCTAGCTAAGTAGACGGACAAAATTAAACGTATTTTGTTTTTTTATAAGTCATTGGTTACAATAGTTTTGTATAAGAGCACATCCGCTACATCAAATCGGTCGAAGACCTTAGATGCACAAAATTAACTGAATATTTATAGATCTGTATTTTATGGAATAATACAGACTTATCGAATTGCGTAAGCAACATCAAACGGGTCAAAGACCTTTAAAACAATACTGTTATGAGAGCAAAAATAACTTTAATATCTTTTTCGATTGCTGCTATTTTTTTATTAACCGCCTGTCCGTATGAGTCGGATGTGCCTATTACAGAGGCCGATCGTGCTATTGAAAGCCAATTATTAGGAAAATGGATCAAAAAATCGGATTTGGACAATGAAAATCCAGCGTATTTTGAAATCACTAAAGCTACAGACTTTAAGTATGAAGTCGTTAAGTACGAATATCAGTCATCAGACTCTACCTATGATGCTACAAAATACCTAACACACCTGTCTTACCTTAAGGATTTTGTGTTTATGAATATGCAAAAATACGATGAAAATAAATATTACCTGCACCGTATTGATCTAAAGGCTAATGAGTTTGTATTGTATGAAATGACGGATAATATTGACGAAAAATTTACCTCCTCGAAAGACTTAAAAAAGTTTGTTAAAAAGAATATGACACATTCTTTTTTCTATAATAAAGACGAAGAGACGTATGTTAAAAATAAATAAGGTCTTCGACCTATTTGATGTTATTTACGCAATTATGTAGATTTTGACGATTATATGAGATACATAATTGTATGGTGGTGTGTGAGCTTTTGATTTAGTTGGTATTACATGCGTGCATAAGCAACATTGAGCCTGATATAAAAACTAAGCTAATTAAAAACAAAGTGCTTAGTAGATTTATTAATTGACTGATAACGAGGCTTTCATATTGGTACTCTTTTGTAAATCAACTGCTTAGTGTCTTTCTAGACCGAACTCAACATTAAATAGCACAAAGTGCTTATTTGAAATTTAATGCCTCAGAAAACTTAATTCCCAATTCTTTTGGGTTAAATTGATTATTATGTTTAAAAAAATATTAATAGCGAATCGTGGTGAAATAGCCCTTCGTATTATTCGTACTTGTCGAGAAATGGGAATCCGTACTGTTGCCGTATATTCAACAGCAGATGCCGATAGCTTGCATGTACGTTTTGCCGATGAAGCAGTATGCATTGGTCCACCACCAAGTAACGAATCGTACCTGAAAATATCTGTAATTATTTCGGCTGCCGAAATTACCAACGCAGATGCCATTCATCCTGGATATGGTTTTTTGGCCGAAAATGCAAAATTTGCTAGAATTTGTGCAGATCATAACATCAAATTTATTGGACCCGAAGGCGATATGATCGATAAAATGGGAGACAAAGCAACCGCTAAAAAAACAATGAGAGCGGCAAATGTGCCTACAATCCCTGGATCTAAAGGTCTTATCGAGAGCTTTGAGGAAGGAATAGAATTATCCAAAGAAATAGGCTACCCTGTCATCATCAAAGCGACTGCTGGAGGTGGTGGTAAAGGAATGCGTGAGATTTGGAAAGAAGAGGATTTTGAAGATGCATGGGACTCAGCAAAGCAAGAATCTGCCGCTGCTTTCGGAAACGATGGCATGTACCTCGAAAAATTCATCGAAGACCCACGCCACATCGAAATTCAGATTATTGGAGACCAAGACGGCAATGCAGCACACTTGTCCGAAAGGGATTGCTCGATACAACGACGACACCAAAAGCTGGTAGAAGAAACACCATCGCCATTCATGACCGACGAGCTCCGCCAGAGAATGGGAGAAGCCGCCGTAAAAGCTGCTACTGCCATCAAATATGAAGGAGTAGGAACAGTAGAGTTTTTGGTAGACAAACACCGCAATTTCTATTTCATGGAAATGAATACTCGTATTCAAGTAGAACACCCGATTACGGAAGAAGTAACTGGTTACGACTTGATTAGAGAACAAATAAAAATAGCTGCTGGTATACAGATTACAGGAACAAATTATTTTCCTAAAATGCATGCCATCGAATGTAGAATTAATGCCGAAGACGTGAAAAATAATTTCCGCCCATCGCCAGGGAAAATTGTTACCTTACACACGCCTGGTGGACACGGTGTGCGTGTGGATACGCACGTGTATTCGGGATACAGAATACCCCCAAATTACGATTCGATGATTGCTAAGTTAATCACCATTGCGCAAACTCGTGAAGAGGCTATCGAGAAAATGACTCGTGCACTCGAAGAATTTGTCATCGAAGGGATACACACAACTATTCCGTTTCATAAAAAACTGATGCAGAACAAAGATTTCCGTGAAGGTAATTATACCACCAAATTTATGGAGGATTTTAAATACTAAGGTCGAAGATCTTTGACAAGAAAAGCTATAATTAAACGTATGAAAACAGTAGCAATATCCGAATTTTTGCAGCTAGCACACAGGTATCCAGTGGTAGATGTACGTACAGTTGCTGAGTTTGACCAAGGGCACATTCCTGATGCTTTCAATATTGCATTGTTTAGTAATAAGGAACGTGCCAAAGTGGGAACAGCATACAAAAAACAAAGCAAAGAGGCTGCCATAGAATTGGGACTTGCTTTTGTTGGGAAAAATCTTGTCAGATTTGTACGACAAGCAAAAAAAATAGCTGTCGATAAAACCATTTTGCTCCATTGCTGGCGTGGAGGAATGCGCTCGGCAAGCATGGGATGGTTATTTGAAACAGCAGGACTCAAAATTATCCTTTTGGAAGGTGGCTACAAAGCCTATCGTACCTATATTCGTGAAGCATTTGACAAAGCGCAGCGTATTCTTATCCTTAGTGGTAGTACGGGGTCGGGCAAAACCGACATTCTACATATTTTAGACCAAAACAACCAACAAGTCATTGACTTAGAAGGGCTGGCAAACCATAAAGGCTCGGCTTTTGGAGCTATTGGGCAACGAGAGCAAGGAAGCAGCGAACAGTTTGAAAACAACTTAGCAGCTCAATGGCTCAAGCTCGATATGACCAAGCCCATTTGGTTAGAAGACGAAAGCCGTTCGCTCGGACGACTCAGCATTCCCGATAACTTGTACAAAAAAATGAGACAAGCAGAAGTTATTTGTCTCCATATTCCTAAAAAAATACGTGAAAAACGGCTCGTGAAAGAATATGCCGATTTGGACAAAGAAGAATTAAGAAGTGCATTGCTACGGATAGAGAAAAAACTTGGAGGAAAAGAAACGAAAGATGCCCTTGAAGCCCTCGATAAGGATGATTTTTTATTGGTTGCCGATGTCAGTTTGAGCTATTATGATAAAGCTTACGAAAAAGGACTTTCTAAACGAAACGCTGACAGTGTGATAAACATTGAGCTTTTGGATGATAAGCCCACCGAAACGGCAGAGCAACTAGTTCGTGATTTGGCTCTTTGATTGAGGGTTTGTTGTAATTTTTTTCATTAAAAAACGTTATCTTACTCAGACCGCAATTCATTTAAAAAACTAGCACATGCGCACTTTCTTGTTATCAATCATTATTATTTTCTTAGCAAGCAACCTGTTTGCACAAAAAGTTTTCCAATCAGGCGAAGAACTCAAATACGAAATGGCCTACGGCTGGATCACAGGCGGAACTGCCGTGCTGAAGATCAAAAAAATAAGCTACAAAAATAAACTGGTTTTTCACGTGAAAGCCGTTGGGAAAACAGTAGGTGTAGCCGATAAATTGTATAGAGTATACGATATTTATGAGAGCTATTTCGATATAGAAACCATGAAGCCCTACAAATCCATCCGTAACATCAGCGAAGAGGATTACCGATGGTACAACGAAGTGCGGTTTTTATATCCCAAAAACGAAATTATCAGCAAACGGTCGGGGCGTAAGAAAGTAAAAGCAAATACCTTTGATGTTATTTCTGCATTTTATTACTTGCGACAATACAACTTCTCTAAACTCAAGAAAGGAGACATCATCCGTATCAGAACCTACTTTACGGATAAGCCTTTTGAGCTAGTCATTCGGTTCAAAGGATACGAAACCATCAAACTCGACATTGGGAAAATAAAGTGTCTGAAGTTTTCGCCTTTGGTAGAAAAAGGTACTTTTGAAGATGAAGAGGCTCTTGATATATGGATTTCTGCCGATAAGAACCACGTGCCTGTACGGGCTAAAGTCGGTTTTTTCGTAGGCTCGTTCACTGGAGACCTCGTCAGCTACGCTGGCTTGAAATATCCCTTAGCGATTATTAAAAAATAAGAATATCGAAGGTTGTATTAATTAAATAGAAATACGTACTTTTGCAGATAAGTAGTTTTACAAAAAAAACAATCGTTAGGTATGCACAATTTGCTGATTGAGTAAATAAAAGCATAAGTAACAATAAATAGCACGAAGTGCTTCATTAACAAACAAATTATGGCAACAACCTCAGATTTTAAAAATGGATTATGTATCGAATATAACCATGGACTCTATACCATTGTTGGATTTCAGCACGTAAAACCTGGCAAAGGTGCAGCTTTTGTTCGTACAAAGTTGAAAAACTTAAGCACAGGCAAAGTGATAGACAACACCTTCAATGCTGGTGTGAAGATAGATGTAGCTAGAGTAGAGCGTAGAGCATACCAGTTTTTATACGACGACGACATGGGATACCACTTTATGCACACCGAAACCTTCGAGCAAATTCCGATTGAAAAACATCTGATCAATGCACCCGACCTTCTCAAAGAAGGACAAAACGTAGAAATATTATACCATGCCGACAAAGATTTACCGCTTTCTTGCGACTTGCCTGCTTTCGTGATGATGGAAATTACCTATACCGAGCCTGGCGTACGTGGCGATACTTCTTCCACTAGCTCTTTGAAACCAGCTACGGTAGAGACAGGTGCAACCATAAACGTACCTTTGTTTATCAATACTGGAGACCTAATTAAGATAGACACTCGTACACATTCATATTCTGAACGAGTAAAAAGATAAATAATAACCGAAAAGAATGCTTTTTAGGCATTCTTTTTGTCGTATTGGTTTTAATAACATAAAACCCATGACCCAAAAAGCCTCATTAAAACGCTTACAGTTTTGTAATTTCAAGCTGGATGCCTTACTCGAAGTAACTCAATCGATAAATCGTAACTTGTCGATAGACAATCTATTGGACGACTACGAGGAATTGTTGCGTAAACAATTGAACATAGGAAAAGTCCTTATTCTTGTCAAGTCGGCAAGGTGGCAGAAGATTCTTATTTCTGGTTTAGATTGGACAGAAGTAGGTAATATTGATGCCGAAAGAGATTTGGTACAGTTTCGTGAAATTATAACCGTGCCATCCACCAATAACAAATGCCTACGCTCGTTTGACGTTATTATCCCCGTTTTTCATAAACAAAAACCACTGGCTTATGTCCTAATCGGCGACATTGAGGAAGAGAAAGAAGGCGTTAGTCCTACCATCAAGCACCTGCATTTTATTCAGACGCTTACCAACATTGTAGTGGTGGCAATAGAAAATAAGCGGCTATTTGTGGAGAACCTGAAAAAAGAACGCCTCGATAAGGAAATGGAACTTGCCTCTAAGATGCAAGCCATGCTTGTACCGCAATCGTTACAAACCAGAAAAGAGAAATTTATTCGTTTCGAAGGCTTTTATTTGCCGCATGGCGAGATTGGCGGCGATTACTACGATTTTCTCACACTGGGCGAAAACGAATACGGATTTTGTGTTGCCGATGTCTCGGGAAAAGGTATTTCGGCAGCATTGCTGATGTCTAACTTTCAGGCAAACTTAAAAGCATTATTCTCCTCTGAAATTAATCTATCCGATTTGCTCATGCTCCTCAACGAGCGTGTGATGGAGAATGCCAATGGCGAAAAGTTCATCACCTTATTCATTGCTAAGTATAGCCATCACACCAAAAGCTTGCGATACATCAACGCTGGGCACAATCCGCCTATTTTGTATGATAAAAACAAACAAGAAATAACTTACTTGAAAGACGGTTGTGTTGGATTGGGAATATTGGACATGATACCGATGATTACCGAAGGCGAAATATACATCGATAATCCATCCAAATTGCTTTGTTTTACCGATGGGCTGGTGGAAACCAATTATGGCGAAAATATCGATGAAGTGTTGCAAAAAGTAAAAGATACATTTAGTACCGATGCTGCAATTGACGAATCCATACAAGATATTATTCAGAAATTAGACATCCGCAAGGAGAACCAAAACTTCTTTGACGACATTGCCATACTGGGTGTCGATTTTTTATAATTGCCAATCATTACTTTTGAATGCTCCACGAGCGTGAAGAATCCATTGACTCTCGTCGAGTGGACTTACGCCTTTGTAGGCACATGTTTGTCCTTGTGCTGGACTGCATAGCTGATAACCACCAAACGAAAACCTAACTTTCCCCTTTCCATTAGTTAATGAGGACAAACGAATACCAAAATGCATCGATTCGGCTACTGGTACGCTACCTGTGAGTATAAATGAGCCATCGGTAAAACTTGGATTGGTAAACACACCACGCATTTGGGTCAATTCGCCAGCTATTTTGCCCAGAAACTCTTCAGGTGCACGAATATTAAATTTCTGTACAGGTTCGAGTAAATCCGTGCCGCTATTTTGTAATGCACGGAGTATTCCCATCGGAGTTGCTACTACGAAGTCCCCTGGATTGGAATGAATGGTGTGCTCTTCGCCCTCCAGTAAAGTTATCTTTAGGTCGTCTACTTGCCAGCCTTGTATGCCTTGTTTTAGTACTTTAGGGATGGTGCGTTCA
>JAOZTL010000034.1 GCA_029942205.1 Bacteroidales bacterium
TCTCACTCAGAGCATGTTGGACAAACAGGTAAAGTAGTTGCTCCAAACTTGTACATCGCATTAGGTATTTCGGGAGCTATTCAGCATTTGGCTGGTGTGAACGGATCTAAAGTGTTGGTGGCCATCAATACGGATGAAGAAGCTCCATTCTTCGAAGCGGCTGATTATGGAATTATTGGAGATGTTTTTGATGTTGTGCCAAAATTAAACGAAGCACTCAGAAACTTTAAGAAGGGAAATTAAAATATCAGAGTTGTTTATTTTATAAAATAAATGACTCTTTATGAACGCAAATTAAATAACATATAACAGTTATACTCGTTCATTTGTCCTTTAATTTCCTTAAAAAAATCCTTTAATAGCGGGGCTATTGGCAGATTTTTTAAGTCATTAAAGAACAAAGCATGTTCACTTAACTATTATAGCTTATTTAATTTATGTTCCTTAAATAAAAATATTGACTAATTTTTGCACAACTATTTAGTTAATAGTTTTGATTATGTTGTTTTTTGTGGTTTGGGGGCTTCTGTAAAAGGATAGTCCCCTTTTTTTTTGTTTTTAAACAGAAAAATACTACCTTTCGCCTAATTTATTTCACTAAATAAGATCTTTGTTTGAAAAAAGCAAAAAGATCAATTATAAAAAAAAGTATATATTTTAAATACCTGATAATCAACAATAAACATGAAAAAAAAGCTCTAAAAGCTTAAATCTAAATCCTACTAATATTATGAACATCAAAAGAACTTTTGATATTGTAGAGCAATATCACCAAAAGTACAACAAAGAAAAAACACTTGTCGTAAAACGTTATGGAAAATGGGAAACATTCAGTACCGAAGACTATCGAAAAACGGTAGATTATGTTAGTTATGGATTATTAGAATTAGGTTTTAAAAAAGGAGATAAAATAGCCAACGTATCGAATAACAGACCCGAGTGGAATTTTTTAGACATGGGAATGGCACAAATAGGCGCAGTGCATGTACCGATTTATCCGACGATAAGCGAAGCAGAATACATCCATATTTTTGGTCATTCGCAAGCACAAATTTTATTTTTAGCATCCGAAGAACTATACGAAAGAGTAAAACCATTTGCCGACCAAGTTACTGCAATCAAAAAAATCTATTCATTCGATCATTTAGACAATGTACCTAATTTTCAAGAAATCATAGAATTAGGAAAACTAAATGAAGACAAATACAAAGATCAATTAGTAGAAATAAAGGCTGGAGTTTCAGAAGATGATTTATGCTCCATTATTTACACTTCGGGCACAACAGGGCTTTCCAAAGGAGTAATGCTTTCGCACAAAAACTTCATGTCTAATGTCATGTCTACCAGCGAAATACTACCTTTAAATTCATCACACAATGCCATTAGTTTTCTCCCTCTTTGCCACGTACTGGAGCGCATGGTCAATTATTTATACCAATATCTAGGTCTAACGATTTACTACGCCGAAAGTGTCGATCAATTGGGTGAAAACATCAACGAAATTAGCCCTCATAGCTTTGTAACTGTTCCTCGTTTGTTGGAACGAATTTATGACAAAATCTACGCAAAAGGACAAGCCTTGACAGGAATTAAACGGAAATTATTCTTCTGGGCAATTGAACTTGGCGAAAAACATGAAGCTGGTGGCAAAAATGGACTTTTATACAAAGCACAATTAAAAATAGCTAACAAGCTTATTTTCAGTAAATGGCGTGAAGCTCTTGGAAACAAAATCGAAGTAATTATTGTTGGGGGAGCAGCTTTACAGCCTCGTTTGGCTCGCATATTCTGGGCAGCAGGAATCCCAATTGTAGAGGGTTACGGACTTACGGAAACCTCGCCCGTTATTGCAGTGAATTTATTAAAATATCCTTATTTGAAATTTGGTACGGTAGGACCTATTTTACGTTCGGGAGAAGTAAAAATAGCCAAAGATGGCGAAATATTGTTCAAAGGACCAAACTTAATGATGGGATATTACAACAATCCTGAAAAAACAAAAGAAGCTATTGATGAAGACGGCTGGTTTCATACAGGTGATATTGGCGAAATACATAAACATAATATTTTACAAATTACGGATCGGAAAAAAGAAATATTCAAACTTTCGACTGGAAAATACGTTGCTCCACAAATTGTCGAAAATAGATTCAAAGAATCTCCATTTATCGATCAACTAATGGTGGTAGGCGAAAGCGAAAAATTTGCAGCAGCCATCATTTCTCCTAATTTTGAATTCCTACACGATTGGTGTTCTTTGCACAAAATACAATTCAGATGTAATTTAGATTTAATTGAAAATCCGAAAATACTCGAACGTTACACCAAAGAAGTGGAAGAATTAAATAAAAAATGTGATAAAACACGCCAAATGAAAAAATTCGAGCTGGTTTGTGAAGCTTGGACAACCGACACTGGAGAATTATCGCCAACACTTAAATTAAAAAGACGGTTTGTAAAGAAAAAGTATAAAACAAAAATAGCAAAACTCTATGGACATACCGATAAAGTAGGTCATGTGGTAGATGAAGAATCTTGCTAAATACTTCATTTAATGCTATTTATATACTGATGCTAAACTATTGTAATCACTAACTTGTCGTAAAAACCCGACAAATTAGGTCGAAAACCTTAATCCAAAACTATCCGTATTCATCACAAAATACGGATAGTTTTATTTTCAGACTTCGTCTGTTTTACTATTTATTTTTTGTCAGTTTTTAATATATTTATAATAACAATCAATAAGTTAAGTATAAATCTATACAATATAATAATCCATTAAAATATAACAAACAAAGTCTGATTTTACTCAAAAAATGAATATACCCATAAAATTATTTAAACAAGTGATAGAAGAAATGATGCCTTTACATAAATTTCTTGGAGTCAAACTGTTGGATGCCAAAGATGGCTATGCAAAAATGCTATTTCCGTATAGCGAAAATTATGTTGGCGATCCACGTAGCATGCGCCTGCATGGCGGATACATAGCAACTGCACTCGACTCAGTAGGTGGTGCAGCAGCCATGACGCAATTAAAATCGGACAAAGACAAAATGGCAACCGTAGACATGCGAATCGATTATCTATTACCAGGCAAGCCCGAAGCTATTGTGGCAGAAGGCGAAATTAGCAGAAAAGGTAATCGGATAATTGTTACCGAAATGAAAGTGTATCACGAGAAAAATCCAGATAAAATTCTTGCTGTCGGCAAGGCTGTATACCACTATCGTGGAGAAAAAGATGACTGCTGATTTTTTTATAATGAAACACAAATTATCACTATTTTTTTTCATTCTCAGTATCTTCGCTTTATCCAATTCGTGTAGTACATTACCAAAAAAGACAGAAAACACGACTTGTGAGACTCGCTACCCGATACTGTTGGTGCACGGAGTGGCTTATCGAGACGATATTCCGATTATTCGCTATTGGAGCGGAATTCCGAAAGCTCTGGAGCAACAAGGTGCTACCGTTTTTCTTGCTCATCAAAATGCACTCGCATCGCACATGGACAATGCATGGATGTTGCGCAAACGAATATTGTACATTTTAAATGAAACAGGTGCAGAGCGTATAAATATTATTGCACATTCAAAAGGAGGTATTGAGTCTCGTTTATTGATCTCAAAACTAGGAATGGCTGATAAAATAGCAAGTTTAACAACTCTAGCGACACCACACAGAGGCAGTCCCCTAGCAGATTCATTGATTGCACTTTTAAACAGAAAAAATAAACTAGACTTGGCTTTTCAGATAGCCAACCGATATGCCCAAATATTGGGAGATAAAAATCCAAATGCCAAATTGGCAACCTATGAATTGTCAAATACATACATGCAACATTTCAATAAAACGGTAATCAACTCTACCAAAGTGTATTACCAAAGTTATATCGGAATTGCACAAAATCATCCAATTCGTTTCTTTCGATTTAAAACAAAATTAATTTCTACCTCCGAAGGAGCTAACGACTGTGTTGTTTCCGAAAAATCGGCAAAATGGGGCGTGTATAATCCGCCTCCAAATTCTTTCGACGATTTTGGAATTACTCATTTCGATATTGTCGGCATGAGATTTGTTTCTAAGTTAAGTACTTTTGATGTCAATCTTTTTTTTATCGAAATGGTTGCCGAACTAAAAACAAAAGGATATTAGATACTGTCTTCGCCTAACTATCAACACTTCGTTAAATTATAAATTGCAAATTAAAATATATATTTTCAACGACTTATCTTAAACAAACAATACTTTTCAATTCTCTGTAAATCAAATACATACATATACTTAACGAACCATTGAACTATTATAGCTTATTTAATTTATGTTCCTAAATAATAAAATAAAAATTTAAAACCTGTTTTTTTTCAATAAAAACGACTAATTTTGCACCGATTTCAAATACTCATAAGTAGGCGAACAAAACTAATCGCATATTTATTTTTCGCTAAATAATTGATTACAATAGCTTTATACAAGTATGTAAACAACATCAAATAGGTCGAAGACCTTCGGTGGACAAAATTATTTATATATTTATAATTCTGTATCTTACTGAATCGTCGAAATTTACAGAATTGCGTAAGCAACATCAAATAGGTCGAAGACCTCACAAAAAAATATGAGAATAAAAACAGAATATAAATTATCATCAGCATCGCTTAATTGCCTGAAATGCTTAGCACTACTACCTTCTCAAACTTATTCGTTCGAGGAGTTGATGCGCTATTTTTCTATCGAGCAAGAAAGGATGAATGCTTTTTTTGATTTAGTGCATGATGCTTCGCAAAGTACTCTGGTCAAAATAAATGACGATGGTGTATTTGTTTCTGAAAAAAACCAACGCTACATTCTCCAGCATTACAAACCGGATTCGCAAAATTGTGCCTTACTCATTCAGTTTTTGCAATCAAACTTGATTACACACGAAAAACAAGAACCCGAAACTCGTGCCGAATTATTACGTATTTCCTTATCGATTGCTCAAAAAGTTACAGGACAGTCATTTACTATTGCTAATTTATGGAATCAAATAGCAATTTATCATCACAACAAAGATGAAATAGAGAAAGCAGTAAAGTATACAGAAAAAGCAATCAACATGCTTTTACATATACATCGAAAGCATCCAGATTTGGCTTATTTCTATAAGCGTATGGCACTATTGCAGCAAGAGAAAGGAAACCATACAAAAGCAATCGAATATAGCAGAAAAGACCTAAGTATTGTTCGCAAAATGCGCCGAAAAAACTACTTAAGCATTGCAAATACCTACGACATTATGTCTGAAAGTTATGATGTAATGAAAAATCATACTTTGGCTTTAAAATATGGACACAAAGCATTGGATTTGGCAGAACAAATTATTCCAAACAGTAGATCGGTTGGTTTTGGGTATCAAAATCTAGCGATAACATACTACAATTCATTTGATTACGAAAATGCTATTTATTACATGGATATTGCCATTCAGATTTTGCAAGAGAATGAAAAACAGGATTCTAAATCATTAAAACGTGCTTTGCGTAGAAAAAAATTCTATCAAAAGATACATAAATTTAGCTCTTTTGTTAGTAAATATCATAAATTTTCGGTTTTTATTTTCTTCAGTACGCTTGCTTCTATTTTATTTCTCCTTTTTTTAGGTCTGAAAAAACTTTATTTTCTCATATTCTAAGGTCTTCGACCTATTTAATGTGGCTTAAAGTCTTTAAATTTGATGATTAAGGAAGATACATAATTGCGTACATGTTCATAAGTTCCTGGTTTAATTAATATTACACAAATGCGTAAGTAACATCAAAAAGGTCGAAGACCTTATTTGGGGTAGCTTATTCGGGCATGATAGATATTTTTGAGTTTTAAACGGAATACTTTTTTGATACGTGAAATATCGACAAAAGTGATTGGAGCTTGATTAAAAAGCCCACGATTACTCTGATTATCAATAATTTGATCTATTAATTCCCGAATACTTTCATCCGTATACTCCTTTAATGTCCGTGATGCAGCCTCTACCGAATCGGCCATCATCACTACTGCCGTTTCCTTTGAAAAAGGATTGGGACCAGGATAATGAAAAATGGATTCGTCTATTTCTTTATTGGGAAATTTATTTTTGAATGTTCGATAAAAATATTCGACTCTGGATGCACCATGATGCGTTCGGACAAAGTCGATAATTTGAACAGGAAGCTTGTGTTTTTTACCAATCAATAAGCCATTATTCACGTGGTTAGTAATTATTTCGACACTTTTGGCACAGTCGAGTTCATCGTGTGGATTTATTCCTGAAATCTGATTTTCGATAAAAAATGCGGGAGTAGCAATTTTCCCTATATCGTGGTATAATGCGCCTGTTCGTGCCAATAACGGATTCCCGCCTATGGTAAATATCGCACTTTCTGCCAAATTTGCTACTTGCATACTGTGCTGAAATGTACCAGCAGCTTCTTCTGATAATTTTCGTAACAAAGGCTGATTGGTATCCGATAATTCTAACAAACTAACATCGGATAAGAAGCCAAATAACTTTTCAAAAATATAAATTGCTGGATAAGATGACAAAAACAGCACACTACTGCCCACAAACCACATCAAATTAATCCATTCGATTTTGTTTAAATCACCTTCTTGCGTGATTGAAATAGCAAAATAAAGAAGTGCATACGAAAAAAGAATCAAGCTAGACGTTATAAATAATCGACTCCTTCGGTATAATTGTTTGGAACTAAAAACCGTCGTTACACCTACAAGAAACTGAATAAAGAAAAATTCGTATCCATTGGGAACTAAAAAACCTAATAATAAGAGAACTAAAGTATGAATAAATAATGCTAGTCGTAAATTATAAAACGTATCGATGATGAAAGGTAAAATAGTGAACGGAAGAATATACAGGCTAATCATTTCACTTTTCAGAATCAAAGCTGTCATTGAAATTTGAAATAATATCAGCAATAATATAAATAATGTTTGCTTATTACTAGCCAGTATTTTCATTTCAAATTTTTGTAAATACAGCAACAAAGCAATGAAAATTCCGAACACTAGAATGAATTGCCCTAAATTAATCAGAAAAATATTGATAGCCCCTTCCAACTCCATAACATACTCTTTCTTAAACGATTCGAGTATTCGATAGCGTGTATTATCGACCAATTCGCCTTTGAAAATAATTCGCTCGCCTGCTTGCAACATGCCGTAAGTGTACGAAATGCTTTCGAGCGATTCATTCAATACTTTCTCCGAAAAAGGCTTGTTATACAATACATTAGGAGCTAAATATTCATTCAAATTAATTTGAACAAGAAAGTCGAGTAGTTCTGTATTATTCTTGTTCCTATTATTTTCTAACTGCTCAATTAACTTTTCGTAAACGTATTTTTGGGTAGGAATTTGACCAAAATCATACTCGGCTGCCTCATTATTTTTCAGTAATAAAAAGACAGATTTATTCGATTCACCAGTTTCTTGCTCTGCCGAATATTCAATTATTCCATCATCATAAATAACTGTAAAATACTGAACAACAGAATCTTTCCATTTATTTAATGCTTTTATTTTTTTTTTAGTAAAAGGTACAGAATCGTTTTGTAGACGTGTAGTAAAGTCGTATTCAAACCTATTTATTTCATCTTTTGCCACCATGGCTTCATACGTGAAGTATGGTCTGAAATTATTGACAATGCTATCGTGTTCATTTGCTATTTCTTGTTCGATTTTGTAAATCGGAAAATCAAAAGGAGCAATCAAGTTTTCATGTTTCCATGGGCTTCCTTTGTGGTATTCATACTGAAACGTGCCTTCTTTCGGAAAAAGAAAAACAACAAGTAATGCACTTAATAACAGTAATATAGATCGATAGATTCGATCCATATTTTTTAATAAATAAGCAAAAATTTGTTTCATTTATAGCCTGTGTCCGTTTTTTGTTAAGGTCTGCGACCTGCTCTCCAATAATTAAAAATTAGTGACAAAAGTACAAAAAACAAATGGCTTAGTAGGCTTTGTTCTTGAAAATAATAAAATCTTCGCCTTTTTTGATATTGCTTACGCATTTGTGTTCCTTAGGTATAAAACAACATAGAAACATAATTAACCACTTTCTCTGCTCCTAAGCGATCGCCTGAATGCCCTCTTGCCAGCAATTCCGCTTTCGGATACTCCGCTTGCAACTTGGCATATTCCATTAAGCAAAGGATTGCCCCTACCCCACAGGTCGAAATATTGTTTGCATTCACCTCACGCTCTGCCGCTTGGCTATCCATTCGTGAAATCTCGTTCAGTAATTTATTATCTTCTTCATAGCCCTCGCTTGGACTGAGGTTGTGCGAAAAATTAGACGATGCAATAATCAAACACTGGCGATTGAGCTGCTGCGAAACTGTCCAGATTTTTTCAGCTATTTTTTTTGCAATAGATAAACTGTGATCACGAAAACTAATTGGTAGAATTTGGACTTTCGTCCCCAGTGCATCATGCAACATCGGCAACATCACCTCAACAGCATGATCGTAGCGGTGTGCAATTGGTGAGAGAGGCAAACCAAGCAACATCGACATTTCAACATCAATCGTGTACTTGCCCACGGGCGTTTCCCAGCGGTCGTTTTCATCCAAAGCCACTGATTGTCCATACTTGGCATGATTTGGCGCAAGTATAATGACGGTGTCTATTTCGGTTTGCGATTTTTTTATTAATTCAAAAAAATGAATCGCTTGTGCCCCCGAAAAAGCATAAGCTGCATGTGGCACAATGCCGCCTATAATTGTTTTTTGAGCTAATGAATAATTAATTTTAGCTTTTTCTTGTTCCACCAATTTTTCTAGCTCTTCTTTTATTTCTTGTTTGCTCGATGGATAAAATTGCCCTGCAACGGCTGCTGATCGTATTCTCATCTGGTTATTTTAAGGTCTACAAAATCATTTTTTATTCTTTCATGTCTGAATATTTTAAGTTGTAAATTTAAGCTTTTTTTTTCAGACACCGTTAAATGAACATTCTTTAAACGGTTTTTAATAAACACGATTTTTCGACCTTTTTGATGCTGTTTACGCAAATAAATTTGATGATTGGTAATTGAAATGTTTTTTCCATAATACTGTGATTTTATAAATTTGTTCAATTTTGTGCTTTTTACTTAACTTTTGAAAGTTGTACAGAGGACAACACAAAGTACTACTGAATAATTTTAAAAAACTTTAATTTTAGCAAATTATAAAGTATAGCTTTAATAAATAGCACGAAGTACTTATCACAGTATTACGGAAAAATACTTTTTTTTATCGTGTTTACACCTAAAATTTTAACTTTGCATTTCAATCATGCCCAATTTATGGGTTTTATACTGAATTGCTATTATAATTGTGATTTAGAAAATGAATTATTTTTTGTTTGTTTTTATTCATAAAATTCTTGCATAGCCTGTGTTATGGAATAATTTTATGAGTGAAAACAGGCAGAAAAGAAACGTTTTAAATTCATAATTAGGTGAGCATTTCAGTATAAGTTATGCTCTTATATTTATAAAAAAAGAATAAACAAAATTACAATTCTATATCTTACCAAAACTTTGTGATTTGCACAAGTACGTAAGTAACATCAAATAGATCGAAAACCTTAAAGAAATAAAACACATGAAAACTATCCGAAAATTTGTAGATCAACAACTAAAAATAGTTAATTGGGACTCGATAAAAACATACTTTGAAAACCTAGAAACCAGAGAGTTAAACAATTCAACTGCCATCCAAAGCTGGTTACAAAACCGCAGCGAGCTGGAGGCTGTTTTAGAGGAAGAACTTGCTTGGCGATATATTCGGATGAATTGCGATACCGAAAATAAAGAATGGAGCGATGCTTTTGAGTTGTTTGTCAGTCAGATAGATCCTGAAATTTCAAAATTTACCAATATTTTGAATGCAAAATTCACACAAGCGATTGAAAAACACCCGCTTACGGATAAGAAATATTTCACCATGCTACGGGCGATAAAAAAAGAAATGCAGATTTTCAGAAAAAAGAATATTCCCATTTTTGCCCAACTGCAAACCGAAGAACAAAAATATGGCGCAATAGCTGCCAAAATGACAATCGACCACAATGGCGAAGAACTGACGCTACATGCTGCGGCTAATTTCCTTAAAGATCTCGACCGAAATGTCCGCCAAACGGTGTATCAGAAAATAAACGATCGCCGACTGCAAGACAGCAAAAAATTACACAACTTGCTAGACAAGCTTATCCAAAAACGACACCAAGTGGCACGAAATGCCGATTTTGATAACTTTGCCGATTATAAATTCCAAGCAATGGGGCGGTTTGATTATACACAAAAAGACTGCTACGACTTTCATCAAGCCATTAGCGAAAATGTAAAACCACTCGTTGAAAAAACACACAAACACCGTAAACAAAAACTACAACTCGATACACTCAAACCATGGGATACCGAAGTGGATACAGAACTAAAACCAGCCTTGCAACCGTTCAAAAACTCCGAAGAACTAATCGATAAAACCATCCAATGCTTTCGGCGTGTACGCCCACTGTACGGCGATTTTCTGCAAGAAATGAAGGATAACAAATATTTGGATCTGGATGCACGAAAAGGGAAAGCGCCTGGTGGCTTCAATTATCCGCTACACGAAAGCAATATTCCGTTTATTTACATGAACTCCACGGGTAATTTGCGTGACTTGGAGACTATCGTGCATGAAGGCGGGCATGCCGTACATGCTTTCTTATCGGCAGATTTGGAATTGGTCAATTTCAAAGAAACGCCATCCGAAGTAGCCGAGCTGGCATCCATGTCCATGGAGTTGATCTCGATGGAGCATTGGGATGTATTTTTCGATAATCCTGCCGACCTGAAACGTGCAAAAATCCACCAATTGGAAGGCGTAATTGCCGTATTGCCGTGGGTGGCTACCGTGGATAAATTCCAGCACTGGCTCTATCAAATCCCCAACCACACACCGCAGCAGCGAGACGAGGCTTGGGCGACCATAGAAGCACAGTTTGGTAGCTCCGAAATACAGTGGGGCGAACAGGAAGCTTTCCGCCGAAACGCTTGGCAACGACAATTGCACATTTTTGAAGTACCTTTTTATTATATCGAATACGGAATATCGCAACTTGGAGCGATTGCTGTATGGCGAAACTACAAAAATAATCCACAAAAAGCATTAGATCAATATGAAAGTGCATTGAAATTGGGCTATACAAAAACAATTCCTGAAATTTATCAAACAGCAGGTATCGAATTTAATTTTTCTACTGCTTACATCAATGATTTAATGACTTTTGTCGAACTTGAATTAAATAAGCTTTATGCTAGCTAAACAAACGAATAAAAGAAGATCATTCATTCAAAATTTATTCCTGAACGATAGACTTATTCTCACATTCATTATCATTAATTCCATCACGATTTTTATCGAAGGATTTAGTGCGCTGGAATATCACATTATTTATGCAATAAATTTTATCGACAGCTTCATCACCGTTATGTTTATTATAGAGGCGCTGGTGAAAATTCGGTATTTGGGCTGGCGTACCTACATCCAATCGGCATGGAACAAACTAGATTTCTTCTTGATCGTCATTTCGCTGCCCTCCATTCTTGTTTTTATGCTAAATAGCGACTACACAAACCTTAGTTTCTTACTGATATTAAGGGTCTTGCGTGTTTTCAAATTCTTGCGCTTTTTCCGATTCATCACTGGTATCGAGCACCTTCTGATAGGCATACAACGGGCACTCAAAACTTCGGTTTTCGTGCTATTTGGCTTTTTGATTTACAACTTTATCGTCGCCGTGCTGTCCTGCTTCTTGTTTAGTCAAATGTCTGACGAGTTGTTTGGCGATCCGCTGCGCTCATTTTACTCCATTTTCAAAATATTTACGGTAGAGGGCTGGTACGAAATCCCCGAAACCTTAACCGAAAATCAAGATGGAGTAAGCTCTTTTTTCATTAAAACATACTTTATACTGATTCTCATTACTGGAGGAATATTAGGCTTATCACTAGTAAACTCCATCTTTGTCGATTCTATGGTGAGCGATAATAATGACGAGTTGGAACAAAAAGTGGATGAGCTAAACCTGAAAATGGATCAATTACTTCAAGAATTAAAACAAAAATAAGGTCGATGACCTTTTTGATGTTGCTTACGCACTTGTGTAAAATACTTACAACTAATGAAATACATAAAAGTAAATGTATAAAAACTTTTGTGCGAGT
>JAOZTL010000035.1 GCA_029942205.1 Bacteroidales bacterium
TAAATCAAGGAGGAGTTTTTGTAATTAATGATCAAGATAAAGACAAACAGTTTATAGAATTGACAGCTAGTTTTGCTTTCAATAAACGCAAAATGTATGATAAGAAAATCAAACTAGGAGTAGGGCTTGTGGGGCAATGTATTCAAGAAAAAGAAACTATTTTCATGACCAAACTTCCTAATGATTACATCAATATCACCTCAGGATTGGGCGAAGAAAATCCGAAATGTTTGCTTATTGTTCCTTTATTATTTAATGAACAAATTTTTGGAGTTGTTGAAATTGCTGCATTCCGTGAATTTGAAGCTTATGAAGTTGAATTTACCGAAAAAATAGCAGAAAATATTGCGTCTACCATTTCAAACGTACAAATTAGTGAACGAACGTCTCGATTACTTGAAGAATCAAGAATCCAATCGGAAGAATTGACCTCACAAGAAGAAGAAATGAGACAGAATATGGAAGAAATGCAAACAACTCAAGAGGAATTGAATAACAAAACGTATGAAATATCCAGCATACTATCGGCTGTTAATTCAGTAATTATTTTTGCAGAATTAGATTTACAGGGCAGAGTAAGCGAAATAAATAGAATGTTTTTAAAATTATTAAACCGATCAAGAGAAGAACTTATCGGAAAGCCATTATTTGATTTTGGGAATGGACCACAATCGCACAGCGAAGAATATGCCGAATTTTGGGATGATTTAAGAATGGGAATTAATAAGAAAATCAATCAAACTTTTGAAGTTAAAGGGAAATTTGTTTCTCTTAGTCAATCGTTTATCCCAATACTAAATGAAAATCAAAATACGGTAAAAGTTATTTGTGTATCGAGTATTAAAAAAGACAAATAAGATCTTTGACGGATAAAATTAATCATTTAAAGATTTCTTATAATTCAATTTATGGAATACTAAAAAACAAAGAAAGCTACTAAATTTTAGTAGCTTTCTTTATTTTAATCTTTTGTAATAATTTACTCGTCCGCAACCTCACTTATTTCAAATTGATATTTTACAGAAAATGCTTCTTGGGTAGGTGTTAAATCACTAATACCTTTTTCTATTTTTTCGGAAGACTGGTCGATTAAATTTTCAACTAATTTTAATTCTGGCTCACCAAAATCTTCATCTGGCAGCTTCAATAAACGAATAATTTCGGTATGCTCTGTCGTTAATGCTATTTGATAAATATCAATCAATTTTAGAGCATTATCACGAAATACAGCATCGCCATCAAAAGGCTCTAATCCTGAAATTGCATCTTTTGCTTTTGTTATTGCCTCGTTGGTTTTGACAAAAGCAGCGTCCATTAATACTGGTTCATATTCGTCATACGAGTTGAGTAATTCAACAAATGCATCGAAAACAGCATTTTGTTGATCCACAATGATGTCATTGTATTCGATTGCTTGTTCGGTGGTAGGACCGCATGCGGTGGTTATGCCCATCAAAACAAGTACACTTACTAATGAAAGAATCTTTTTCATGTATTTAGATTTATATTTAAAATGGAATCATTCCCCTGTATGGAATGATTTTTTTTATCATAATACAAAGATAATAAAATTTAGAGATTTTTTTGTCTATCTAATAATTACTTCCATTGGTCATAAACCTTTCTTAAAGTTTTATTTTTTGTTTACTTTTAGCTGTTAAAAATATTAAGTATTTAAAAATAAACCAAAAATGGATCAAAATTATTTATTGCGATATGCACTTATAATCGTTATTACTTTAACGTTTATTTCTTTTGGCATTTACTTTACAAGAAACGATGATTTTGCTGAAAATCAATTCTTTAAAACGAATGATATAAATATAGACTCACTGATAGAAACACTCCGCCTGGAAGAAAAAGTGAAACAACTAATTGTTGCTGAAATAACGGATAGTACTTTTTTTGATGCAAAATACTTACAAAATTATTCGGGAGCTTATGTAATTTGTTCAGACAGTAATTTTTCTATTTCGACTGAAAAAAATGAGAAAATTCCAATTTTGAGAGGAATAAGCCACAGTGTTCTTTTGCGGAAAATAGAAAAAACAATTAAAAAAGAATATTTGCTTTTATTAACAAAAAAAGAAAGACTTGAATATTTTGCTTTTTTGAAAAACGAACTAGTAGCCAGCGATTTCAACCTATTATTTACAGAAAAACTTTATAGCTCAAAATGGATTATTTCGGATTCTATTTTTAGCGATTCATTACTTGCTTTTCATAGCCAATTCTCTCATTATTTATTTGATAATAAGATTATTCCATTAATTGATTTACGCTTATCAAAGAATGATTCTATCTCGAAAAATCAAGCTTTGACGAATAAATTGCAGATGCTTTATCCTGCAAATATAACAAACTCTGATTTGACGAGCATGGATTCAGAATGGCAACAATTACAGTTTTTTTATTCAGAAAATGAGCATGTTAAATCATTTTTATCATCGGAAATGAACCTTTTGTTTACAGACAATCCTAAAAAAAAGTTTGAACAAATAATGGAATTGATTGAAAACGATGATTTTAGTGAGTCTGATTTAAACAAAAAATTAAAGCTTATTCTTCAAGCAAAATTCTGGACAAAACAACAAAATACCGATTCGGAAGATAAAAAAACAAACAGCATTCTTGAAAAGCAGAAAATACGCTGGAGCTTGAAAAAACATGCAGTTGTGGTTTGTCGAAATACGATGAAAGAGTTGCCATTTAAAGATTTAACTCGTTTTTCTCCTTTAGTTATTGTTTTAGGAAAAAAGAATCTGCTTGTGTTTAAACAGTTTGTTGGTTACTATTCGGATAAAGCCACATTTCGTCATTACCAGTCAAATACGGATTTATTAAAAACGAAATTGCCTAAAAATTACAGTCATATTATTATTGTACTGAATGATTATGAAGCAGATAGCTCGGTAATTGCAAAATTTGCACCTTCTGTTGAATCTCCAAATAAGCGAATTTTAGTAAATATGAATCGGCAGGAAAATTTGGATCATTATGCCGATTTTTATGAAATTGTACAAGTTGAAAACAATTCAGAAAAAAATCAGAAAATGGCTGCTGAATTGTTATTTGGAGGAATTGCTGCCGAAGGAAAAATTGCGTCTCCGATGTTGAAAACCTTAGCTTTTGAGAGTGGTGAATTTTATAAAAAAATACGATTAAATAAATCATCGCCTGAGCAAATTGGAATTAATTCACTTGAAATCAATAAAATAGATCAAATTGCACAGACAGCAATTGGAGCAAGAGCATTTCCTGGATGTCAGATTTTTGTTGCACAAGCAGGGCAAATTATTTATAATAAATCTTTCGGCTTTCATACTTATAGAAAAAAACAAAGAGTGCAACACTCTGATTTATACGATATTGCATCAGTAACGAAAATTGCAGCAACCACCATAGCCGCAATGAAAATGTACGAAGAAAATAAAATTGAGTTGGATGGTGTTTTAGGCGATTATTTTGTAGATAAGAAAATAGAATACAACCGAATAAAACCCGATACGCTTATTTATATCGACACTTTATTATTGTCTGAAATTTATGATTTAGAAGCATTCACCAAAAAGTTAGATACTATTCATCTATCTGATTCTATGATTGTTGCATACGATACTTCAATCGTTCGTTCAACGCCATCCAATAATATTTTCAAGGTAAAAGTTCGTGATTTGTTACGTCATAAATCGGGAGTTGCACCTGCCGTTCCTATTTTTAAGTATATGTTTTATAAATCTTATTTTTTGCGTGATAGTTTGAAATTGAAATTAAAAAAGGATAGTTTAGAATATTATTATCGGAATTATGACTTTTCGCCAGCTTTTTCTCACTTTTTTCGAAAAGAGTTTCATGCCGACTCCTCATTTGTGCAAATTGCGGATAGTATGTTTCTTAGCAAAGAATTTACCGATTCGCTTTGGGCTGATATTAAGCAGATTCCTGTTTTTAGAGACAAGTTTTTTGTTTACAGCGACATCAACATGGTTTTGTTGCAAATGGCGATAGACTCTGTCAATCAGCAAAATATGGATCATTACATGAAAAAGGAATTTTATGACCCGCTTGGCTTACAATCCATTTCCTATCATCCTCTTTTACATTTTGCAAAAAAACGAATCATTCCAACAGAACATGATTATACTTTTCGTGGTCAATTATTACATGGTTTTGTTCATGACCCATCAGCAGCAATGTTGGGAGGAATTGCCGGAAATGCAGGTTTGTACGCTAGTGCGCAAAATTTAGGTGTCTTATTTTACATGATTAGTGCAGGAGGCGAATATGGCGGAAAGCGTTATTTGAATCCTGCAACAATTTCCTTATTCGCTCAAAAACAGAAAGATACGCATCGAGCTTTGGGCTTCGACATGCAAGGGCGCAAGGCGATTGTTGCGCCATCGGCATCGCCCACCACTTATGGACACACTGGATACACAGGCACTTGCGTATGGATTGATCCCGAAAATGATTTGGTTTTCATATTTTTGTCGAATCTAGTGCATCCAAGTTCCAAAAACTGGAAAATCAACGGCATGCGAGTACGCCAAGCCATTCACGAGCAGGTGTATAAAGCCATGGGACTTGCAGAATAAAGTCTCCAAACAAAAAAAGTCTCTATCCATAAAGATAGAGACTTTTTATCGTTACTTAAATATGCTTATTATCAATAAATTATACTTTTGGTCCTGCTGCAACTAGTTTTTCGCCTTCTTCATTATCTGTGAAAAATTTAAAATTCTTGATAAAACGTTGTCCCAAATCGATTGCCGAAGCATCCCAATCAGCAGTATTTGCCCATAACCCTCTAGGATTTAGCAATTTGCTGTCTACATTATTTACTGATTTTGGAATTTCGAGATTGAAAACAGGTAATGTTTCAAATTCGGCATTATCAATTGAACCATCCAAAATGGCATTAATAATTGCTCTTGTTGAAGGTAAATCAATGCGTTTTCCTGTACCATAAGCGCCGCCAATCCAGCCAGTATTCACCAAATAAGCAGTAGCTCCGTTGGCTTCCATTTTGCGAATTAATTCTTCGGCATATTTTGTTGGATTGAGCAGTAAGAATGCTGCTCCAAAACAAGCAGAAAACGATGGTTGAGGCTCTTTTATGCCAAGTTCTGTTCCTGCCACTTTGGCGGTATAACCGCTAATGAAATGATACTTAGTCTGTTCTGGTGTAAGTTTTGCTACTGGAGGTAACACTCCAAAAGCATCTGCTGTTAAGAAAATCACCTTTTTTGCATGCCCTGCCTTAGAAATGGGTTTTACAATATTTTCGATATGATAAATAGGATATGAGACACGTGTATTTTGCGTTTTTGAATTATCCGAAAAGATTATTTTTTGATCCTTAATGACCACATTTTCTAACAAAGCATCACGTTTGATGGCATTAAAAATATCTGGTTCTTTTTCTGGATCTAAATCAATTGTTTTGGCATAGCAACCGCCTTCAAAATTGAAAATCCCATCGTCATCCCAGCCATGCTCGTCGTCGCCGATGAGTGCACGATTTGGATCTGCCGAAAGTGTCGTCTTTCCTGTACCTGATAAGCCGAAGAAAATCGCTACATCGTTGTCTTTGCCCACATTCGCTGAACAGTGCATGGCTGCAATTCCTTTGAGTGGTAAATAGTAATTCATGATAGAAAAAATACCTTTTTTCATCTCTCCTCCGTACCAACTTCCGCCAATAACAGCCATTTTTTCGGCTAAATTAAACACAGCATATACTTCACTATGAAGACCATGTTCTTTCCATTTAGGATTGTTTGTTTTTGAGGCATTGAAGACAACAAAATCGGGCTCAAAATTTTCTACTTCTTCTGCTGATGGACGTATAAACATGTTTTTGACAAAGTGTGCTTGCCATGCTACTTCTACAATAAAGCGTACTTTCAAGCGTGTATCTATGTTTGCGCCTGCATAGCCATCCATTATGTATAATTTTTTTCCAGAAAGCTGTTTCGTGCTATTGTCTTTTAAGAAACTCCATGTTTCTTTTGATATAGGTTTATTGTCTGATGCAGGGCGATGGTCATTGCGCCACCAAATGTTTTCTTTAGAGCCATCTTCTTTTACAATATACTTGTCTTTTGGTGAGCGACCTGTATAAATGCCTGTATCTACACTTATTGCTCCATTTTCGGTTATGAAACCTCGTTCATAGCCTTCCAAGTCAGGATTTGTCTCGTGTTTATATAATTCATCATAAGAAATATTGTGAAATACTTCTTTTACGTCAGAAATTCCGTATTTACTTAAATCTAATGCCATAATTTTATTTTTTTGTAGTTTATGATAATTAAAAATAGTTATACTAAAGTAAATTTATTTTTCGGATTAAATTAAGATATTTTCAAACATTTGAAACTTCATTCCAATAAATTATTCATTTCCTTTTTGTAATATTTTTGATTCTAAAAAAATCAATAATTAATTATTTAAAATCCTTAAACTCAGCGTAGTAGTTTGTATTTATCTCTGTTTTTTGTACAAATGGATCAACATTAAAATAAACAAAAATTAAGTTCAAATAGCTTGATGACCTAAATATACTCATTTTTCTTGTAATAAAAAGAGATTTTCTTTTTTACTTTATTTAGTAAAGCATAAATTTGCTAGTGATAGGTATAAATAGAAATAAGGAGTGTCAGAAATATTAATAGGTTGAAGAGCTTTAGAAATTTGAATCTAGTTCTTTATTTTTCTGATAAATAAGAGAACGTGGATGATAATCATCAATTACTTGCTGTAAGTAATTTTTATCTAAATGTGTGTATATTTCAGTAGTAATGATGGATTCGTGTCCAAGCATTTCTTGCACAGCTCGCAAATCGGCACCGCCCTCAACCAAATGCGTTGCAAATGAATGTCGAAAAGTGTGTGGGCTAATTTTCTTTTGTAGGTTTATTTCGCTAGCTAAGTTTTTGATAATCGTAAATATCATTACACGAGTGAGTTGCCTCCCGCGCCGATTCAAGAACACAAAATTATCATGCCCGAATTGCACGGGAACTTGTGAGCGATAATAGTTCAAATAAATCTTTATCTCCTTGATTGCCTTGCTACTAATAGGAATCAGGCGTTCTTTGTTACCTTTCCCGACAACTTTTATGTACGAATATTCAAAATATAGATTACTTAACTCTAAATTTACAAGTTCCGAAACCCGCAAACCGCAGCTATACAGCGTTTCGATGATGGCTTTGTTGCGATGACCTTCGTTTTTACTCAAATCGATGGCTGCAATTAATTCATCAATTTCCTCTATTGCAAGCACTTCTGGTAATTTTTGTGCCATGCGTGGCGATTCGAGCAATTCGCTAGGATCAGACAAAATGTCGTCGTTTAACAACAAATAACGAAAAAAAGCTTTTAGACCAGAAATAAAGCGTGCTTGTGAACGTGGCGAAATTCCCATTTCACTGATCCAAATCAAAAAATCACGTAAATGGTTTAATTCTATTGATACAGGCAGAATCTCCGTTTCTTGCTCTTTTACGAACTGATAAAAACGGTTTACGTCTCGTAGATAAGCTTCTATAGTATTGTTACTCAACGACTTCTCTAAACGTAGAAAATTTTTAAATTCAGATATGCTGCGTTCCCAATCCATTTGTTTAGTTAATGTTTAAGGTTTTTTTTGATAAATTCAGATTGTATTTATTTTCACAAATAAACAGTGTGAAATAATAAAACAGGCAACGCCTGAAATCTAGTTTCACAAAGATAATCAATCTTACTTGGCTCTACAAAGTTCGTTTTGTTATTTTTTTTGTATTTTTGTGCATAGCAAGTTTGTTCTCTTAAATTTAACAAAACGATACATGCAATTATTTTATACTCCATATATTCAGACAGATTTTTTTGTTTTAGATGAAATAGAATCACGACATTGTGCCAAAGTGTTGCGACATGTCGAGGGTGATATTATTTACTTGATCGACGGAAAAGGCGGTTTTTATAAAGCTGAAATTACTGAAAGCCACCAGAAACACTGTGCTGTGCGTGTGATAGAGAAAACAATGGATTTTGGAAAACGAAATTATTCGTTGGAAATGGCGTGTGCACCAACCAAAAGTAATGAACGGTTTGAATGGTTTCTTGAAAAAGCAACCGAAATAGGAATTGATGCCATTACGCCAATTATTTGTCAATATTCGGAGCGAAAGGTAATTAAACCGCCTCGATACGAAAAAATAATACAATCGGCTGCTAAACAGTCGATTAAAGCTTATCTGCCTGCATTAAAAGAGGTTATTTCTTTTTTGAATTTCATCAAAAAGCCCTTTGATGGTAAAAAATACATTGCACATTGCTATGAATCTCCCAAAACATTGTTAAAAAATGCAATCAAACCAAATGAAAATGTATTGATTCTGATAGGTCCTGAAGGCGATTTTTCGCTGGATGAAGTAAAAATAGCAGTTGAACACGGATTTATCGAAATTTCGTTGGGTGATGGGCGTTTACGAACCGAAACAGCTGCCGTAGTTGCCTGTCATACAGTCTCTTTACTTAATCAAAACTAGTGAAAGTGAAAAAAACGAAAATCTTAGCACGCTTTCTTATTTGGCGATTTAAAAACCTGACCAATAAGCACTTCTTGTTAATTGTAAGTGCCATAGTGGGGATTTTGGCAGGAATTAACGCCTTAGTATTAAAAACTTCGGTGTATTATATTCGTATTTATTCGCTTCGTTGGATTGATGCTATTGGTGATTATAATTTTCTGCTTTTATTGTATCCATCTATCGGTATTTTATTGGCATTGATACTTAAAAAATATATAATTAAAGATAGTGTAAAGCACAATATTGCGTCTATTTTATACGCTATTTCTAAACGAAAAAGCCGCATGCGCAGCCACAAAGCTTATTCTTCAATTTTAGGAGGAGTTTTCACGGCAGGTTTTGGAGGCTCCGTGGGCTTGGAGTCGCCTATTATTTCGGCAGGAGCAGCCATTGGCTCTAACATTAGCCGCCGTTTAAATCTTGACTACAAAACCACAACGCTTTTGCTTGCCTGCGGGGCTTCTGGAGCGATCGCTGCCATTTTCAACACGCCCATCGCCGCTGTTGTATTTGCGCTCGAAGTGTTGTTGCTTGATTTCACTCGATTTTCGCTCATTCCTTTACTCATAGCTTCGGTTTCAGGAGCTATTGTTACCAAAATTTTCTCGAACGAAGCTATTGTTTTTCAGTTCAAAATCACCGAAAGTTTCATGGCTAGCGATATTCCATTTTACTTTTTGATGGCTATTTTTGCAGGATTAATTTCTATTTATTTTTCTCGTTCCTTTTTATTTATTGAAAATTATTTTGATAAAATAGAAAAACTATGGAAAAAATTTATTGTTGGAAGTTTAGCTATTGGTTTGCTTTTATTCTTTTTTCCTCCTTTGTACGGCGAGGGTTTTGAAACCATAAAATCTGTTTTTGACGGCAATCTCGATTCTCTTTTTCATGGCTCTCTCTTTGAAAGTGCCGAATATTCTTGGCTCATTATTGCTTTATTTATTGTGGCGTTGGTATTTGTAAAAGTCTGGGCAACAGCAATTACCATAGGCGGTGGTGGAGTAGGTGGCATTGTTGCACCTTCCTTATTCACAGGAGCATTGGCTGGTTTTTTGTTCGCTTTTTTGATTAATAATTTGTTTGATCTCGAACTTTCGCTCAAAAATTTTGCACTTGTAGGCATGGGAAGTGTGTTGGCTGGCGTGTTGAATGCACCACTCACGGGTATTTTTTTGATTGCAGAACTTACTTGGGGTTACGAACTGATTGTGCCTCTGATGCTTAGTACAACTATTTCATTTGTTACCGTAAAATCGCTGGATGATAATTCAATCATTACCAAGCAATTAGCTGCACGTGGCGAACTCATCACGCATCATAAAGACAAAGCAGTACTTTCATTTATGAAGCTCACCGAAATTATTGAAACCGACCTAAAAACCATCTCGATAGACGCATATTTAGGCGATTTGGTAAAAGTGGTAGCCAAATCATCAAGAAATATTTTCCCTGTCATCGATGCCGAAAATAACTTTATTGGCATCGTTTTGCTCGACGATGTACGTGAAATTATGTTTGAACCCGAAAATTATTCAACCACCAAAGTAGAAGAATTGATGACTATGCCGCCCGATTTGATTTTAAAAACGGATACAATGGACGAAATTATGGATAAATTCAAAACAAGCGAAGCATGGAATTTACCTGTCGTAGATGAAAATAAGTACGTTGGTTTTGTATCTAAATCAAAAATGTTCTCTATCTATCGCCAACAATTGGTGGATATTTCGGAGGAATAAATGACGATTGCAAAAAAACTTATTTTTTTTTAAAAACTTATAGTTTTTTTGTAGCTAAGTAGCTAATGTCTAATTAAACAATACTTTTTTATTTTGGAATTAGTTGTAAATTACTGATAGCAAAAGATTTGCACTAGTGCCGAAGCAACATTAAATAGCACGAAGTGCTTAAAAAGCCTCAGGTTGATACGAATTTGTGAGACTTACCATTTTTATCGCCGTGATAGCAGCTTCGTCGCCTTTATTGCCATGTTTGCCTCCTGAACGATCCAAGGGTTGTTGCTTCGTATCGGTAGTTAATAGCCCGAAAATCACTGGTTTAGAATGATTAATATTGAGTGTGGTGATGCCTTGCGCTACGCCTTGGCAGATGAAATCGAAATGCCGTGTTTCGCCTTGAATCACGCAACCCAAAATAATTGCAGCATCTACTTGTGTTTTTTCTAGTATTAAATGAGCACCCAATGTGAGTTCAAATGCACCTGGAACATACTCTATTAGAATATTTTCGGGCTTTGCGCCATGTTTTAGCAAGCTATTTTTTGCTCCTTCGAGTAACGCAAAAGTTACTTCGTCGTTCCATTCGGCAACCACAATGCCAAAAGTCATATTACTCGCATCGGCGACATTACTGGGATCGTAATCGGATAAATTTTTTAAACTTGTTGCCATAATTTAAGTTTATATTTTTTAACTAAATATCCAGATGAAAAATCCCGATTCGTCGGGATTTTTTATGATTTTTAATTAAATAAAGCAATTTCGTGTTATTTAATATTGCTTGCGCACTCTTACCTGTTGCAATTATTTTTATTCGTGCGTGAGCAACTTAAAAAAATCGAAGACCTTAAAGCTTTAATTTGGCTCTAGCAATAAATTTATCCACTTGAGCAGCTTCTATCGATTTGGGATATTCGCTTTTGATTTGCTCGTAAATTTCGATTGCCGAGGCATAATTATTCTCCATTTCGTAGGCACTTGCTACTTTTTGAAGATAATGAGCAGCATATTTTTCACTTTCGCTATCGGCTGCTTTCAAATAGAAAGAAACCGCTTCGCTGTAATTTTCTTTACCTACGTATGAATCACCAATTAATCCTTTTGATACACTACTTAAAGCAACACTGCTTGTACTAAAATCGTCTAAATAATCAATAGCCGAATCATAATCACCTAAACTATAATAAGATACGCCAGCATAATAATGGGCTAAATTTGCAGCTTTGGTAGAGCTGTATTTATCAATTATACCCAGAAAACCAGGATAGTTGATGTCGCCATTTAATGCTAAATTGAACGAATCACGCTCAAAATAACGCTCTGCAACGTACATTTGTGCTAATGCTTCTTCTTCGAGCGGAGCTTTGTAATATTTCTGAAAAGCCATGTATAATGCAATAACTGCAACAAGTCCGAGTACGGTATAAGATAATGTTTTTTGATTATTTTCAATGAATTGCTCACTGCGAGATAATACATTTTCTACTTGCTCTAAGTTTTCTTCTACTTCTTTTGTTTTCTTGTTCTTTGCCATTTTATTTGAATTATGTCTTCTTTTTAATTCAACAATTAGCTATTTTTATAGCTTTTTGTCTAAATAATTATAAATCTTTTTCATATTGAAAAAGGTTAAATTGCACATTGAATTTTTGTTGTGGCAAAAGTAATTTTTTTTAAGTATTTTACCACATTATTTATGCTCTTTCTTAATTTTTATTTTTTTGCCTCAAATTAATTTCCATTTTGATTGAATTATCGTAGCTTTGTTTGATTTTTAAAGTCTCCCTAAATTTGTCCATAATGACAAAATTAATCGTATAATTATTTCTTATTAAGTTGTTGATTATAAGACTTATTACACTAGA
>JAOZTL010000036.1 GCA_029942205.1 Bacteroidales bacterium
TCCACCAAACTGATTTGTAGAAAGTTACATAGGAATAGGTGCAAGTCGGGTTAAGGTCTTCTACCTTTTTGATGTTGCTATTTATAGCTAATTTTATCCATTTACTTACTTGCTAAATAAATAATCATATTTTGTGCCAAATCATATAAAGTAATAACAATCAATAAATTAGAACAAAAATAAACGATTTTAAACATCTGAAAAACTGAACGAAATTGACACATCATTGTTCGTATACGTACAGAGAAAAGTTAAATTTTGTAAAATAAACGGTAGATTTATTCGTAGCGAAGCGATGAGATAGGATTTTTACGAGCAACTCTTATTGCTTGTATACTGATTATCATCAAGGTAGAGACCAAAACAACTAACATGGACACAAAAAAGATCCATAATTCAACATCAATACGATAAGCAAAATTCTGTAACCACATCTCTACCATCAAAAAAGCAATAGGCCATGCTATGGCGTTGGCTATCAGATTGAGTTTAACAAATTCGATAGATAATATTCGGACAATATTTCCAACAGGTGCCCCTAATACTTTACGTATGCCTATTTCTTTTGTCCGTTTTTCGGTAAGTACAAGCGTTAACCCCCAAACACCTATATTCGTGATAAAAATAATGAATAATGTTAAAAATATCGATAATGTTCCTAATATTTCTTCATTCCGATACTGTTTATTCAGTATTTCATCTAACATTGCATATTCAAATGGGCGATTAGGAGAAAATTCTATCCATTTCTTTTTCAAAAACTTCAGTCCTTTTTTTCTATTACTCTTAAATTTTATAGCCATAAAACGTGTTTGCCATTGTGCACGTCGTACATCGACCATCGATATTACAAGGGGATCGACATGTTTATGTAATGAGCTAGTATTGAAATCATTAATAACCCCAATAATCTTTTCATTGCCCCTAAACGATCGAAAATATTTTCCGATAGCATCACTAGGTGTTTTACATCCCAAATGCTCTGACATGGCTCGATTTATCATTATTTCATCGGTAGCATCTACTAAGTTTGCAGGATTTTGTTTTGTAAAATCACGACCTGCCAACAAATTGATGTCAAAACATTCTATAAAATCATAACGAACATACATCTGAGGATAAAACTGAATCTTATTTTCAGGAAAACCTTCGGGAGTGAACTTTTGTGTATCATGCTCTGTCCCAATAAGATTATTCATTCCTGTAATGTACTCAATATATGGATTTTTTAATAATTCATCCTTAAATTCACTATAATATTTTACAATCGAAGTGTTATTCACAGTTAGTATTACTGTTTTTTCTTTATCAAAACCTAAGTACGC
The DNA here is from genome assembly GCA_029942205.1 of Bacteroidales bacterium. GTDB lineage: Bacteria > Bacteroidota > Bacteroidia > Bacteroidales > JAOZTL01 > JAOZTL01. Next base: position 1,326 of record JAOZTL010000036.1, read on the forward strand.
ATTTTGTAAATAACTAAATTGAAGAAAAGTAACAAATGCAACGATTAATATAATAATCGAAAAAGTGAATTGCACTAAAACTAGGGCTTGTCTGGCTCTTTTGCCTCTTGTGCCTTGTCGCCAGCTTCCTTTCATTATTTTTGCCACAGGTAGCGATGATAAAAATAAAGAAGGGTACAAACCTGACATAATCCCCGTCATGAACCCTACAAAAATAAGGATGATGAAAAAATAAGAACTAAAAATTACAGTGATTTGTATATTTTTTTCCGTAAACTGATTGAAATAAGGCAAAATAGCCTCGACTAAAAATAAAGAAAAAAACAAAGCAATAAAACTTAATATAACAGACTCTCCTAAAAACTGGACAACCAATTGCCAATAATTTACTCCATGAACCTTACGAATGGCTATTTCTTTGGCTCTATTGGCAGAATTTACGGTTGTCAGATTCATGAAATTTATAGAAGCAATAATTAAAATAATAATTGCAATTCCGAAAAGAACATACAAATAAAGTACATTATTATTTCTTTCTATTTCATAATCGATATGCGATCGAAGGTGAATATCGGTGAGAGCTTGCAGATAAAGAGAGATATTTTCTTTTTCGGCATCATCAAAATGGGCTTGTACAAATCTTGGAAACTCTTTTTCTAATTGTTCTTTATCAATTCCTTCGTTTAGTTGAATATAAGTCCAACATGGACTCCAAATCCATGTCTGATTTACCCTACCAAAAAACAAGTCTAAAGTACGGAAAGATGCCAAAAAATCAAATTTAAAATGAGATTGCGTTGGAATATCAGCTAAAACTCCTGTTACTTCAAGCGGAATTCCTTCTTCAAGAATAAGTTTTTTGCCCATAGGAGGAACGTCTCCGAAGTATTTTTTAGCAATAGCTTCGGTTATAATCACAGAATTGGCTTTGGTCAGTGCCGTTTTTCGATTACCCATAATGAGCTGAAAATCAAAAACATCTAAAACGGAAGCATCTACATAAAAAAAGTATTTTTCATTGAATCGCTTATCCTCATATTCAACTAAATGTACTGGATCTTGCGAATTAAAAAATCGAACGGTTTCTTTCACCAAATTAGGATAATCCTCCTTTAATTTGGTTGCCAATAAGAATGGGCTGCTTGCTATTTCGCTATTTAAACCTCCTTTGTCATAAACATTTACTACTCGAAATATATCGTCGGAATGCTGATGGTATCTATCATAGCGAGCCTCGTCTATCAAATAAAGCAATAATATAATGAAAACAGCAGTACCAATAGACATACTCACAATATTGATTAGTGAGTAATATTTATGCCGAATAATATTACGAAAAGTTATTTTAAAAAAATTCTGAAACATCAGACACTCTCTGTTTTTGAGCACATTGTGCTACTTATTTATAATGAATTGAACTCTAATTATCGCCTACTTGGGCTTCTTCTTTTTTGTTTGATTGCATCAATTTTCTGACGATTTTGTTTACTGTAATTAACACAATAAAACCTACCAATGCGGTAAGTACCCATTCCATTATCTCAAAAGTCTCTTGATTAACGGTGGCTTTACGTGAAAATAGACCCCATGCATTTTTCCAACTTCGTACTGCAAAAAAATGCGACAACAAATCTACGGACAATAATCCTGCAATCCAGCCTATGCCGTTTGCAATTAATTCTTCTATAAATTTTTTCATCTTATTCGTTCTTTTTAGTATTAATTTAGTATAAATCAATCATTTAACTTATGAATAGAAATATTTTTTATATAAATCCCTACTATTTTTTTAATTGTATAAAATTACTCTATTTTTTTTAATTCCAAAATTATTAAGCTCTTCTGGCTATTTTAATTCTAGTATTTTCTGATATTCCATAATTAATTGTCTAAATAAGTGGGTGGACAAAATATAAGTTCATAATTATGATTAAAATGCTTCCTTTTTTCCACTCATAAAATTATTCGGTTTTTTTTTCTACTAAATTTATTATTTTTGCATAATCAGACTTCATCTGTTTTTATTATTTTTACTCATCTATATAGCTATATTTTAACGATTTATTACACTGCTTGATATAATTGTACGTATTTAAGCGTAACTTACTGATTTACAATTGATGATTTATCAAAAATTGTCCAAAAATAAATATCAAAACAGACGAAGTCTTATAATAAACATTTTGTATTTTTTTACTAGTATAATTTATTAATTTATAACTCAAACACATGAAACAACAAATTTCAGTAATATTATTTGCACTATCGCTGATTGGGTGCAGCTCGCAAACCGAAAAAACAGTAGAAAGCACCTCAAACACAGACACAACAGAGGTAGAAGTCGATTATACTGCTGAATATGCTGCCAATACCAATGCCAAAGAAGGCAGTATGGTGCCCAATTTTTCGGTAACAACCATCGATGGCGAAAAAATAACCATATCCGAATTAAAAGGAAAAACCATTTTTATAAACTTTTTTGCGCTTAGCTGTCCTATTTGTATGACAGAATTACCTGTGCTGCAAGAAAAAATTTGGTATATGTACAAAAATAATGACAACATCGTTATTTTAGCCATCGCACGAGAACATACGACCGAAGAAATGATTGATTTTAGAGATAAAAAAGCATACCATTTTCCGATAGCTCCAGACCCTGATCGCTCTGTCTATGCCATTTTTGCTGAAAAATATATTCCTCGAAATATTGTTATTGATAAAAATGGAATAATCGTACATTCTAAAGTTGGCTATAATGACGAAGAATTTACTAAACTGATCGAAGTTATTGAAAATCAACTGAACTAACTTTTTGATAATGCTCACGCACTTGTGTAATATTACTATCAATGATTTTGTACGCCTACTCATTTTTTTAAAAAAAATAATTATCTTAATTTTACTTTATTAAGTTAAAACTTGCTGTTAATCAATTCATTTGCCTGTTTTATAAATCGAAAGTAAAAAAAGTTTTTTGTTAAAAGCAATGCTTCTCTGGCTGAAATCGACTAATTTCCTACTAATTTTTTTTGTCTAATATCAGTGTCAAAAAAGAGATAATACACTAATATTAACTTAATAAAGTAGAATTAATAATAACATAAATTACAATTTATAATTTGCTTAATTCCCTATAAACATGACTAAAAATCCTATTCACTTATTTTTTCTTATTTTTTTATTAGGAAGTATACTTGCTTGTTCGTCTCAAAAAATCAAAGAAGTGGAGTCTGGTGTTTCTGTTGATTTAGCCAAAAAACGAAGTGAACAGATTTCCAATATTTTGTATCAAATTTCATTCGATATTCCAAACAAATTGACCGAAAAAATAACTGGTCGTGTAACGATTAATTTTGACTTGGCTCATACTGAAGAGCCTGTTATTCTTGATTTTAGAGAATCGGTAAATTCGATTATCACAGTCAAATCAAACGATAAAACAATAGAATATGAATTCAAAAATGAACATATTCTTATTTCAGATATACAAAAAGGCAAAAATAGCATTAAAATAGAATTTATAGCAGGCGAAACATCTTTAAATCGAAATACTGATTTTTTGTATAGTCTTTTTGTGCCAGACAGGGCTTCCACAGCTTTTCCGTGTTTTGATCAGCCCGACATGAAAGCGCAGTATGAGTTACAATTAAGCGTTCCACTAGACTGGGTGGCGGTATCGAATGCGCCATTGGTAGACTCTACGCAGCAGGCAAACTCAAAACAATATCAATTCGATAAAACCGAAAAAATAAGTACGTATTTATTTTCGTTTGTGGCAGGAAAATTTCAAACAGTTACGCAACAAAAAAACGATCGTTCTATCACTCTGTATCACCGTGAAACGGATAGTGTGAAAATAAATGAGAGCCTCGCTCCTATTTTTGATTTGCACTTTAATACCCTCGAATGGCAAGAAAATTACACAAATATAAAAATGCCATTCAAAAAACTAGATATTATTGCTATTCCTTCATTTCAGTATGGAGGAATGGAACACGTAGGTGCTATTTTATATCGAGCATCACGCTTGTTTTTAGACAAAAGTGCTACACAAAAACAACAATACGGCAGAGCTTCAGTTATTTCACACGAAGTATCGCACCTTTGGTTTGGAGATTATGTTACCATGCAATGGTTTGATGACGTTTGGCTAAAAGAGGTTTTTGCAAACTTTTTTGCGGCAAAAATCACCAATCCTAATTTTCCTGCACTGAATCACGATTTGTCTTTTTTTAGCCATCATTACCCAAATGCCTACAAAGTAGACCGATCTCTAGGTGCAAATCCTATTCAACAAAAATTGGATAATTTGAAACTGGCAGGAACCATGTACGGTAATATTATTTATTACAAAGCTCCTATCGTGATGAGTAAATTGGAATGTATTATTGGTGAAGAAAATTTACAAAAAGGAATTTGCGAATATCTCAATCGTTATGCTTACGGTAATGCAACGTGGGATAATTTAATTGCTATTTTAGACAATCTAACTAATTATGATTTAGCAAAATGGAGCGAAATATGGATTAAAGAAGACGGAATGCCTACGATAAGCATACAAACGACGTTAACCGAAAATGGAATTTATTCTCAAGTATCTCTGTTTCAATCAGATCCGTTAAAAAAGAATCGCCTTTGGGAACAGCCTTTTGAAGTGCTTTATGTAAGAAATGACATAGAAAAACGATTCCATGTACAATTAGACAGTACGCAACAAAGCATCACGCCACTACTGGGACTCCCCGAAGCCGATTTTTTATTAATAAACGGAAATGCACATGGATACGGAAATATTGTTTTAGATGAAAAAAGTCAAAAATATTTCCTCAAAAATGCATTCCAAATATCGAATCCTCTCACTAGAGGAATCATATATTCTGCTTTGTATGAAGCAGTTATGAATAAAAAACTAACTGCAATGGATTTTATCAAAGCCTCAGACACTTTTATTCTCGAAGAAAACGAAATACAAAACATACAACTCTTACTGGATAATTTTCGATCCGTTTATTGGCATTTTTTATCACAAACAGAGCGTTTATCGATTATTGAGAGTTTAGAATCTCGCTTGATAGAAAAAATAAGTAAAAGCCTTTCTCAAAGCAAAAAACGCAACTATTACAATGCATTTATTTCAATATACCAAAGCAGAAAACAACACGATGCCCTTTTTAAAGTATGGAAATTTGAAACTGATTTCTATGGACTACAATTAAATTCGGACAATTATACCTCACTTGCAATGGAAATGGCTATGCGCAACTATCCCCCAGAATCGGGTGTATTGCACATTCAAATAGACCGAATCGAGAATTTGGACAAAAAAGAGAAACTCCGCTTTTTGATGCCTACCATGTCTAAGGACACTGTCGTCAGGGATCAATTTTTTGCTTCACTTGCCTCTCCAGAAAACCGAACGCATGAACCTTGGGTAAATACAGCTATGAAATGCTTAAATCATCCTTTACGAAGCCAGCATGCAACAAAATACATACTTCCAGCTTTGGATATGCTGGAAGAAATTCAAGAAACTGGTGATATTTTCTTTCCCCACAACTGGCTTTCTTCTTTATTCTTTGGGCATCAATCTCCCGAAGCTGCTAGTGTTGTAAATGATTTTCTGAATCAAAATCCTAATTATAACCCAGCACTGCGTCTGAAAATATTACAAACAAGCGATTTACTTATACGTGCAAATTAAGGTCTTCATCCTTTTTGATGTGGCTCACGAGGTCTTCGACCCTTTTGATGTGGCTTACGCACGAGTAAACAACACTTCGTTAAATTATAAATTATGAAATATGAATTAAAATACAGATTTTCAACGACTTATCTTAAATAAATAATGTTTTTCAATTTCCTGTAAATCAAATATATACAGAAACTTAACGAACCATTGAGTAAAACAATTTTTATAATAAATAAAGTGAACGCAAAATTATCAATTGTCCATTATCATTTAAGTAAGGTCTTCGACCTTTTTAATGTGGCTCACGCACTTATGTAATATTCATTAAATAAGAAACTTACAAATAAAAAAGACTTTGCAGAAGTTTTACTTTGACAAAGTCTTTTTTTTAACGTTTTCAATCAATTTTTATGCGAAACAAAATTGCTCAAATTTAGCTATTTAATTTCTTATAATCAGACAAAAAAGTCTCCAAACCACTATCAGTAAGTGGGTGTTTCAACAATCCTACAATGGCACTCAATGGGCAAGTAGCCACATCAGCTCCAGCTTCTACGCATTGCAAAATGTGCATGGTGTGACGAATGGAAGCCGCTAAAACTTCGGTGTCGTATCCATAATAGTTATACATTTCTACAATTTTGTGAATCAACTCGACTCCGTCTGACGAAATATCGTCTAAACGACCGATAAATGGCGAAACATAAGTTGCTCCAGCTTTGGCTGCAAGTAATGCTTGACCTGGCGAAAAAACAAGCGTACAGTTCGTTTTAATGCCTTTTGTCGAAAAATACTTAATCGCTTTGATACCACTTTTTATGGCTGGTACTTTAACGACTATTTGTGGATTTAATGCCGCCAATTTTTCTCCTTCGGCTATTATTCCTTCGTAATCAGTCGAAATTACTTCTGCACTTACATCACCTTCCACGATGTCGCAAATGGTTTTGTAATGATTCAAAATATTTTCTTCTCCTTTGATGCCTTCTTTGGCCATCAACGACGGATTGGTGGTTACTCCATCCAATATTCCTAAATCTTGTGCTTCTTTTATTTGATCTAAATTAGCTGTATCAATGAAAAATTTCATGCTTTTATCTATTTTAATGAGTATTTATTTTACGAGTAATTACTGGTGATAAGTATTTATTTTTAAATAAAAGCAGCAATAAAATTAAATAGAATTAACTATTTTTACATTAAACTTACCTAAAATTAAATAAAAAATGGGTAAGCTACTTATATCGCACCGCTACAACCATCTACCCTTGCTGCGGTCAAGCTCTGGGGGAGTTCAATGGGAGCTGGTCGTACAAGACTTACCCGGGACAAAAGTAGATATTTTTTTTTAATTTCAAACTTTTTCTCGAAAAAAAATTTAATTTTGTGCAATCAAACAAATAAACAAATAGTTATGGAAGAAAAAAAAACATCTTTATGGGCGCACGCAGGAGTTAATGGCGCAATTTTGGGAGTAATATTATCAATTTACTCCATTATTTTATATTTTTTAGGCTATACTTTCAACAAACCTGCTGGATACCTTAGTCTATTCCTATTTTTTGCTTTTGTGCTGTGGAGTAGCATTAGTTACCGAAAAGCAAAAGGCTCATTGACTTACGGTCAAGCTTTAGGCTATGGTACTTTGGTTGGATTGTTTAGTTCTATTATATCTGGACTTTTCACCTACCTCATGTTTGCAGTTATTGCACCCGATTTAATGGACGGGCTTATCGCATTTAACGAGCAAGAGCTTATGAATAGCGGCTTAACAGACGATCAAGTAGAGCAAATGATGGAAATGCAATCAGGGCTATTTACGCCTCTCATTCAGTCGCTTCTAAGTGTTCTGAACAGCACGATTATGGCCTTTATCTTTTCGTTAATCACTTCTATTTTTGCACGTAAAAAGCCACAAGAAGGCTTCGCTGGAGCAATGTCAGGAATAGACGACTAAAAAAATCATTTTTAAAATTATTTATAAAACAGAAAAATATTACTCCTAAAATGGTAAATATTTTCTGTTTTTTTTATCTCATTTTTTATTTAAGAACAAAAAACACTCATGCAACAACAGTATTTTGACTTAAACCAGCGACGCACACAATGGATTGCTTTAGTTTTCTTAGCATTTTTATGGGGAAGCTCTTTTATTTTGATGAAAAAAGGCTTAGAATCCTTCTCTAGCAGCCAAGTAGCTGCAATACGAATGTTCATTGCATTTTTATTTTTTCTCCCGATAAGCTTACGGCATGTCAAAAAAATTAACCGAAATAATATTTTTCCCTTATTAATTATCGGTTTTGTAGGAAATCTTTTCCCCGCTTTTTTGTTCACACAAGCACAAACCGAAGTATCCAGCTCACTTGCTGGCATGCTCAATTCGTTAGTGCCATTTTTTACATTGCTATTCGGTATCTTATTTTTTGGCATAAAAACCAGATGGAGTAATATTCTAGGAGTAGCAATTGGCTTAATCGGAGCGGTTGGTATTATCTCGGATGGTAATTTTTCGTCCGTACTAAACAACCAATCATGGTATGCGCTACTTATCGTGCTTGCAACTCTTTTTTACGGAATTAGCACCAATATAGTTAAACACAATTTACAAAAATTGAGTGGTTTAGCAATATCTTCTTTAGCATTTCTGCTGATAGGCCCTTTTGTTGGAATTTACCTGCTTTTTTCCGATTTTTCGACCGTAACGGAATCACCTGCCTATTTACAAAAATTTTTCTATATCGTTTTATTAGCATTATTCAGCTCATTTATAGCAGTTATTATATTTAATATTCTTATAAAATACACCACTGCTATTTTTGGAGCTTCTGTTACTTATATTATTCCTATTTTTGCTATATTATGGGGCATTGCCGATGGCGAAAGCCTTTCTGTTTTTCAATCAGCATCGATGACAGTAGTCATGCTGGGAGTATATTTGGTTAATAATAAAATAAAATAAAATCTTCACCCTTTTTGATGTTGTTCATGTCTTACGGACTTGTACAAAATTAACATAATCAATGATTTATCAAAAAGTAAATATACGATTAATTTTATCCATCCACTTAGATTACTCGTATTTCAAAAAATCACACTTATTTGGAACAAAATTTGATTAACTAATAACCAATATTTTTGCCTTAAAAAAAAAGAAAATGCTCGAACAAAAAAATAATGTTTTATTTTCATTCAACTAGTTAATTATGACACTATTATACGAGTATCTAAATAGCATAAAGTAAATCGAAGATCTTTATTTTGCTCTAAATACAATTTAATGAACTATATTTGGGCTAATTAATTTTTCGACTTACTAGCTTAAGACATTATATAAAAAATATATCCTGTGGAATCTAAAAAAAAGAACATACACGTAAATGATGATCTTCATAAAGAGTTGATTTTTTCGTTATCTGATATTCAGAACAAAATTTCGGCACTAAATGCTTGTTCTACGGAGGATTTCATTTTTTTAAGTCAAAATTTGAAACAATATTATTCTAAATCCGAATTATTATCTAAAAATGCATCTTACCTTTTTCAACAAATAGCACAAGATAATAATAAAGATTTTTTGCATAAATTACAAATTAGCTTATTAACATTGCAGAATAATTTAGAGAAATTTGATAAAAAAAATCATCAACAAGCAAAAAAATGTTTACTTATTAGTGAGATTTTTGATGATATTTTTATTCCAGTAAAAAATTTCTATCAAAATGTAATCATATTAAGCCTTTTACTCAAAAATATCAAATTAAATCTGTTCTATCAATCAGAGGAAAAAGAAACAGAAGAAACAAAAGAAATTAGCTCATTTTTAGAAGAACTTACTACTATTCAACAAAAATATTCAGAATTTGATGTTTATACTCGAAATCTGAATTCTAAAATAATTTCACATATTACCAAATTCAAATATTCAATAAATAAAAATATAGATGAATTAAATAATAGTACTGAAGAAATAAGTTCAAGTATAACAATGCTTACAAGAAACTATAAAGAAGCTTTGTTACAAATCCCAGAACTAAGCTTGCGTACTGAAAATTATTTGAAAAGCATCAATAATATAATAGAAAAGCTTCAATATCAGGATATTATTCAACAAAAAATAACTCACATACAAACTTCTCATAAAGAAATTGTAACACAACTCAATCAGATGGGAAGTAACGAAAGTACAAATACCAAACGTGATGAATATTTTTTGAAGATCAAAGATATTGTAAGTATACAAATAGCTCAATTAATTTACACTAATAGCGAATTTCAAAGTGCAATAGAAAATATTACTGGTAAATTTTTATCTATCAGTAAAGAAATGAATAGCATCTCGGAGATGTGCGAAAATTTTTCAAAATCAAAATATAAACAGGACGAAACTCTTTTTCAAAATATTAAAACAAAATTACAATATTCGGCCGAAACAATAACAAAAACGAGTGAAAGCAATGATAGTTTCACCGAAATAAATCAAACACTACAAAAACACATGACCGAATATCTTAGTCATTTTTCAATTATTGATGATAGATATAGTATCTTTAAAACTAAAATAGAACTATTTTTACAAAAAATACAAATAAAAAATAATAATGACAAACAATTAAGTAATATAATTACTCAAAGCATAGAAATAAATCAGTTAGTTGATAAAAATTTATCCTTTATAAGAAATTATACGATACAAATAGATCAATATAAATTAAAATTATCTAAACAAATATTAACCGAGAAAGACAGCCTTTCTCATAATTTTAAACGTCTAGCAGATGATATTTTATCTATCGGATCGGCAATTAATAATAGTAACAATGAAGTGAATTTGATTTTAAAAGAAAATTCAGAACTTGCCATTGATATTTCGACTTCACTAAAAACGTCTATCGAGAAAGTAAAGTACTATGATTTTTTTGAACAAACAATCCAAAATATTGTTCAAATATTGAACGATATTTATTTAAAATTAGCAAAAATAAATCCAGAGCAACATATTAAATTAAGTTCTGATTTAGAGAGTCTTAAAGAAAATTATACGATGGAATCACAGCGAAAAATTCACGATCAAATAATGAAAACAAATTTAAGCGAAAATAAAGAAGGAAATGATATAGAGTTTTTTGAATAAATAACTATATTAGAGTTTTTAATAGCTAAAATAA
>JAOZTL010000037.1 GCA_029942205.1 Bacteroidales bacterium
AAACAGGCAGAAAAGAAACGTTTTAAATTCATAATTATGATAGCATTTCAGTATACAAATGGTCTCTTTTGTATTTAACATAAAAAAACAAATAAACTATTGAGAATATGATTGTAAAACTGTATCTTTGCACGATATTTAAGAATAAATAGTTATCTTAGGGACTTTGTCGTTGGATGGCTATGGACTATAAATAACAATATTCTTATCAATCATTGTTTACCAATTAAACGAATTAATGAAGAATCTGACAATACTAACAAGCCTACTGTTAATCCTTTTGGTTGCAAGCTCTTGCGAATATCAAAAACTACTAAAGAGTTCTGACTATGAGCGTAAGCTAGATCAAGCCATCTTATACTATGGCGAAGGCAAACTAAGTAAGGCTCTCACGTTATTTGAACAAATAGAACCAATATACAAAGGTGCAGAAAAAGGAGAAGATGTACTTTATTATATTGCACAATCGAATTATTCGATGAAAGATTATATTACGGCTGGATATTATTTCAGACGCTTTGCTACTACTTACCCAAACAGTGATCGCAGTGAAGAGGCATCGTTTATGAGTGCCTATTGCTTCTATTTGGATGCACCAAAACCTAGCTTGGATCAAGAAACCACGCACCGTGCCATTGATGAGTTTCAGTTATTTGTAGGCAGATACCCAAATAGCGACAAACTTGCCGAAGCCAACGTGCTGATTGATAAATTACGTGAACGCCTCGAAGAGAAGTATTACATCAATTCTAAATTATACTTTGATATAGGTAGCTACAAAGCGGCTACTATTGCTTTCAACAACAATCTAAAGCAGTACCCCGATAGTAAATATCGTGAAGAGAGCTTGTTTTATATCGTAAAGTCAAACTACTTGTATGCCATAAATAGCGTTACCCGCAAAATGCCCGAACGCTTAAAAGCAACGCAGGAAGCATACAAGAAAATAAATAAAGAATTTCCCGAATCGCAATTCAACAAAGAGCTTAACCGAATGATGAAGGACACTGATAAACGAATGAGTAAATTGTAAAGGTTGAAGACCTTAAATAACAGACTAATAAATAATTACTTATATGGATTATAAAAAAACAAATGCGCCATTAACAACGATTACTCGCAACTTATATGAAATGAGTGGAGACGAAAATCTATACGAAATGATCGCTATCATCTCCAAAAGAGCAAATCAAATAAGTGTAGAAGTAAAGGATGAATTGAATAAAAAACTCGAAGAGTTTGCTTCGTATGCAGATAATCTTGAAGAAGTATTTGAAAACAGAGAGCAAATCGAAATATCTAAATACTACGAACGCCTAGCAAAGCCATCGTTGATTGCTATTCAGGAATATGTTGAAGACAAAATCTACATGAGAATGCCTGACGAAAAATAAGCTGGGGTGTCATTTCAATAGTTAATGACATAAAAATGGTGATTATTCTGAAAACTCAGACTTCGTCTATTTTATTATTTTTGCTCATTTATATAGCTATGTTTTAATGATTTATTACACTGCTTGATATAATTGTACGTATTTGTGCCGTAGTTTTTAATAAGAAAGAATAAAGGTTTCAATCCAAATAACCAGTAAATTGTGGAGGCAAGCTCATAATTGTCTGGAGTTTATTCTACGGCATTTATGCCGTAACGATTGAATGTGTTGCTTATCTCCTAAAACTGATAAACACGATGAAAGGTAAAAAAGTAATATTAGGTGTAACAGGGAGTATAGCTGCTTATAAGGCAGCTATATTTGTTAGGTTACTGATCAAAGCAGGAGCAGAGGTTAAAGTAATCATGACATCTGCCGCCACCGAATTTATCACCCCACTCACGTTAGCTACTTTATCCAAAAATCCTGTCTCTATCGACTTCTTCGATAGCAGCAATGGCGACTGGGATAGCCACGTGGAGCTAGGACTGTGGGCAGATGTCATGGTTATTGCACCTGCAACCGCCAACACTATGGCCAAAATGGCCAATGGTATTGCTTGTAACTTACTACTAACCACTTACCTATCGGCGAGATGCCCTGTATTTGTTGCTGCTGCCATGGATTTGGACATGTACCAACATCCAAGCACCTTGCACAATATAGAAATTCTGCAAAGCTATGGTAACCAATTCATCGAAGCTTCAAGCGGCGAACTTGCCAGCGGGCTCATAGGGCAGGGGCGTATGGAAGAGCCTGAACTTATCCTTGCCAAGCTGCAATCGTTCTTTGATGGAAAAAAAAAACTTATCGGAAAGAGCGTCCTCGTTACAGCAGGTCCTACTTATGAGCCGATAGATCCCGTGCGATTTATCGGCAACCACTCGTCGGGCAAAATGGGCTACGCCATTGCCGAAGAACTTGCCAAGCAAGGCGCAAAAGTAAGCTTAGTAAGCGGTCCCACCAGCCTCAAAGCCTCACACCCAAATATCGAGACGATACTTGTGCAGTCGGCACAGGAAATGTACGACGCTAGCACACAGGTATTTGAAAACACTGATGTGGCCATCATGTCGGCAGCCGTAGCAGACTATACGCCTGCTATTCAACTTGATAAAAAAATGAAACGAAAAAGCAAAGAGCTACACATTGAACTGGTAGCGACTAAAGATATTGCTGCCGAGCTAGGTGCTCGCAAAAAACCGAAACAACTACTCATCGGCTTTGCTCTCGAAACCAACAACGAAGAAGAGAATGCTCGTAAAAAAATACTTTCCAAAAATCTCGACTTCATTGTTCTCAACTCGCTACAAGACGCTGGTGCAGGTTTCGGTAAAGATACCAACAAAATAACCATCATCGACAAAAACAATAAGAAAGAAATATTTGAGTTAAAATCTAAAACAGAAGTTGCTTACGACATCATCCAGAAAATGCTATCGATGGAGTAAGCCTTCGTGCTATTTTATTATTTTTGCTCATTTATATAGCTATGTTTTAACGATTTATTACACTGCTTGATATAATTGTACGTATTTATTTAATAATTGTCATAAATAAAAACAAGTGTGTCGTTTCTTTTTGCACGAGTATTTATATGCCTTGAAATCGCACTACTTTGGAATTGAAGCATAGTAAGGTTTCTTTTTTGTACGAGTACGAATATAAAAAAAAAGTCTAAAAACTTATATTACACCAAATGCGCAAATGGATCATTTTTTTAGGGACTTTCGTATGGATGCTTTCTGCCAAAAGCCAAGAATTGAACTGTGCTGTACAAGTTGTTCATCCTAAAATACAGGGAACAAACACGCAAATCTTTCAATCGTTGCAAAACTCCATTTTCGAGTTTATGAACAATACCAAATGGACGGATCACGTGTACGGAAATCTGGAACGCATCGAGTGTAATCTACTTATTAATGTTGCAAAATATGATGGCAACGACGGTTTTATCGCTACCATCCAAGTACAATCTCGACGACCAGTCTACAATACTTCCTACAACAGTGTGTTGCTCAATTTCAAAGAAGAAGAAAACGAATTTATCTTCAAGTACATCGATCAACAGACCTTGGAATTTAATCCCTCCATGCATTTGTCTAACTTAACCTCGGTATTGGCTTTCTATGCTTACCTAATCATTGGTGCTGATTATGATTCGTTTAGCAACGAGGGCGGCACAAGCTACTTCATGAAAGCACAAAGTATCGTAAATAATGCACAAAGCTCTAGCAATTACGGCTGGAAAGCTTATGAAAGTAAAAAACAGAATAACCGATTCTTTATCATTAACGACATCCTGAGCAAGCAAGGCAGCAGTATTCGGCGAGTGTACTTTCGCTACCATCGCTTGGGCTTAGACTTGATGAGCAGCAACATCGTATCTGGGCGCACCACCATTAACGATAGCTTTAGAAGCTTACAAACGGTTTTTCGTGAAAAAAGGAACTCGCTTTTTCTGCAAATGTTTTTTAGTGCAAAAGCCGACGAAATTGTAAACATTTTCTCCGAAGCTCCTGCTTCCGAAAAAACAAAAGCATACAACATTTTGAAAGAGATTGACTTAATCAATTCGAGTAAATACGAAAAAATGATTAAATCTAATTAAGATCTTCCTCTTTTTTTGATATTGCTTAGGGATTGTATAGAATCAACACTTTACTGAATTATAACACACAAAAACTTAGGAAAAAAATAGAATATTATTTAAGTAAAATCTTCAAGCTTACTTACTCACCAACAATTTCTGTTTTTTCAATAGTTTTTTTGTAAAATCATTTTCTAAAGACTAAAAAAAACTTTAATATTGCATGACACTTAATAATACCAATTCAACACCAAAACACCCGATAAATCCGTTATCTTTTTCCGTTTTACTGCACTTAAAATTTTAACCGTAGTACGGCTATGCTGAAAACTTGAAGATTGTAAAACAAAAAAATATTTTGAATTCATTTCGGGGATTTTGATATTAAATCGGTATAACATGTCAAAAGCTTATTTATACAAAACTAAATGTTTTATATACTGTGAAATAATGCTTATAAAATAAATAACGAACCTTATGTTGGGCTAACAAAAAAAACTAATGACTTTATCCAAATCATCAAAAATATGTATCTTGGGAGGTGGCAGTTGGGCTACGGCACTCATGAAAATGCTGCTAGACAATGATACCGACGCTACCGTACACTGGTTTATGCGTAATGCCGAAGCTATTGAATACATTCAAAACAAAGGGCGTAATCCCAAATATCTCAGTTCGATTAAACTGGATACCTCACGCTTAGTTTTATATAATAATATTAATGAAGCAGTCGAAAATTCAGACATCCTTATTTTTGCAATCCCTTCGGCATTTTTAAACAATGCACTTCAATCGCTAACAGTGCCATTGAAAGATAAAATTATCTTCTCTGCCATCAAAGGAATCGTGCCTGAACATAATTTAATTATTGGCGAATTTTTTCATCAGCAATACCAAGTTCCGTTTGAGTCTGTTGGCGTAATCACAGGACCATGCCATGCCGAAGAGGTAGCTATGGAACGCTTATCGTACATCACAGTAGCGGCTATTGATTTGATAAAAGCCGAATTTATTGCTACTCGAATAGAAACAATGTACCTCAAAACCATGATTTCGGATGATATTTATGGAACGGAATACTCCTCGGTACTAAAAAATATTTTTGCAGTAGCAGCAGGTGTTTGTCATGGACTAGGTTATGGTGATAATTTTCAAGCGGTACTTATTTCCAATTCTATTCTCGAAATCCAACGCTTTGTAAACACTGTTCATCCCATCAAGCGAGACATCAAAAGTTCGGCTTACCTTGGCGATTTGCTCGTTACAGCTTACTCTAAGTTTAGTCGTAATAGAACATTCGGAACAATGATAGGCAAAGGATACTCGGTACAATCGGCTCAGTTAGAGATGAATATGGTTGCTGAAGGTTATTATGCCACAAAGTGTATTCATCAAATTAATAAGAAATATAATATCAATATGCCTATTTCTGATGCAATTTATCAAATTTTATATCATGGAAAACCAGCAGCATTCGAAATAAGACTACTAACCGACAAATTAAGATAACACTTTGTTTTGTTTGATGTTGCTTACGTACTTGTGTAAGTAACATCAAATAGATCGAAGACCTTTTTGGGGCTTATAATCAAATGCATAAGCCAAAGAAAAGATATTAGATAGTTCAGATTCTTCGCCGAAGCCTGTCAATGCATAATCGATAGAGAAGCCAAAGAACCGAAGTCCAAGCCCAATGTTCGGTTGCACTGTCCACCTTTCGCTTTGATCGAAATCAATCACCCTTTGCACGTTGTTGATACCTGCCCGAAGTGAAATCATTTTTTTATAACTCAATTCCATGCCAAAAAAAGGGTCGATGCTTAATGGTTTAGCGGTATACAGCACGTTTCGTTTCCCATCAATCGTGATTTTGCTGTTTAATTCGGGTAATATTGAAAACTTATCATTCAATGTTATTCGGTAAGCAATGCCTACAGAAACGGACGGCAGGCTTATTTCTAAACTATTGGTAGGCAGATCGTTTCCTGTTGCAATAAAGGCATCGTTGAATGCCGATGCATCAAACATCCAAGCATTGAATGTACCGAGCGCATCACGTAGCATAATGCCCACGTGTAGTTTTTTCTGAACAAACAGCAATGCTGCATCCATTCCAAATCCATACGCATTGGCAAACTCTCCTTGGTGGCGATAAATAAACTTAATATTCCCACCAATGCTCAAATGCGGAATGCTGGTTTGTTTGGCTATCGAAAAAAACAATGCATAATCTGCTACCGAAAAGTAATGCACCCGATCATAATCCAAATTCCCTTGACTATCCAGTAAATCTAAGGTGTTTGGGATATTATCAATCCCCAAACGAATCAGTGAAAAACCAAACGATAAAGAATCGGTGGCTTTATAGCTTGCCGAAAAATAATCATAGTTGGCCATGTTACTGAAATAAGCGGCATGCAACAATCCAAAATCTACATTTTTATCGGAAAACAATAATCCCGCAGGATTCCAATAGCCAGCAGAGAAGCCATTGGTAGATGCAACAGAAGCATTTCCCATAGCCATGGCTCGTGCTCCTGCTCCTATGGATAAAAAGTCGTTGCTGTAAGTTGCTAACTGAGCATGCAGCGTGTACGAATGAAGAAGGAATATAAAAAACAAGAATTTGAGTTTACCGTTCATTCTTAGAATAGCTTTGTTTATAAATGTTTTCCTGCGACTTCTAGTTCTTTTTCTTTTTGATTTCCCATTACTCTACCAACGATAAGTCCTATTATAAAACCACCAAAAGCACCAAACTGTAACGAGTTTGTATTGATAAAATACATTACGCCAACTCCAAGGAATACTCCTAAAGCAGTTCCAATGAGTGAATATAAAGATAAAAAATATCTCGGTAGGCGAATACCATGCTCTTTGGTCAAATAATCCTGAATTTTGGTCAGCTTTTGTTCGTACTCTCTTCGTTTACTTATCGAGTTGTTTAAATATTCGGGTAAATTTTCCACCAATTCTTCGATGGTTTCTTTATGTATTTGGCAATTAGAATCTGTTTCTGAAAATCTATCTACTTTATCTGCAATTTTCAACATTGTATCTACATGAAAAAACTTGACATCTCGTTTGTATAGATTTTCAACTTGTTCGTCTATTTTTCGTTCAATACTGATTACCCAAGCACTTCTAATTTCCATAGTCTTTTCTTTAAGGTCTTCGACCTATTTGATGTTGCTTATGCAATTCTATAAATTTCGACCATTCAGTTAAGATACATAATTGTAACTATTCAATTAATTTTATCACAAAACAAAAAAAGCATGAACAATAAAGTTTTTTATCACCCATTATTCATACTTTTTTATACATGTATAAGCATCAATCCTATAATCTGCTTATTCTTTCGGTGGTTTAGGCAACAATACTTTTCTTGAAAGTTTCAGTTTACCTGTTTTTTTGTCCACGTCAATTAATTTAACGGTTATTTCTTCACCTTCTTTCAGTACCTCATCAACAGTTTTTAAGCGTCTCCACTCAATTTCCGAAATATGAAGTAGTCCGTCTTTTCCTGGGAATATTTCAACAAATGCACCAAATGCAACAATTGATTTTACTTTTCCAGTATAAATATCGCCAATAATGGGAACGGCTGTAATTAATTTTATTTTTTCGATTGCTCTAGCAACCGTTTCTTTTCCTTGTCCAGAAATACTTACTTTTCCTTTATCTCCAATTTCTTCGATGGTAATAATGGTTTCTGTTTCTGATTGAATTTCTTGAATAATTTTTCCTCCAGGACCAATTATTGCACCAATCATTTCTTTTGGTACTTCCATTTGCTCAATACGAGGAACATGCGAACGGAATTCTTCACGAGGCTCTTCTATTGTTTCGAGCATTTTATCTAAAATATGCAAACGACCAACTTTTGCTTGCGACAATGCACGTCCCAGAATTTCATAAGGTAAACCATCCACTTTAATGTCCATTTGGCAAGCAGTAATTCCATCGCTTGTTCCTGTAACTTTAAAGTCCATGTCGCCTAAGTGATCTTCATCTCCAAGGATGTCCGACAATACGACATATTTATCTTCGTTTTCAAGGATTAGTCCCATTGCTATTCCCGAAACTGGTTTTGTAATTTGTAATCCAGTATCCATCAAAGCAAGCGTACCAGCACAAACAGTAGCCATAGACGATGATCCATTTGATTCCAAAATATCCGAAACAATGCGAACAGTGTAAGGCACATCAGCAGGAATAACTCTTCCTAAGGCACGATGAGCTAAATTTCCGTGTCCTACTTCTCTACGACTGAGTCCTCTTACTGGACGTGCATCGCCTGTCGAAAATGGTGGGAAATTATAGTGCAACATGTACGATTCACGACCTTGTGCAAGCACTTCGTCGATTATTTTTTCGTCTAAGCGAGTACCTAAAGTAACGGTAGTAAGCGATTGTGTTTCACCACGAGTAAAAACTGCCGATCCGTGTGCTCCAGGTAAATAACCAACTTCCGACCAAATTGAACGAATTTCGTCAGGTTTACGACCATCCACACGAATTTTTTCGTCAAGTAACAAACGGCGTACCGCTTCTTTTTCTACATCATGAAAATAACGAGAAATAAGTGATTTGTTTATTTCTACCTCTTCGCCAAGCTCTTCTAGGAAACGAGCTTTTACTTCGGAAAAACCTTCGTGACGTTCGTGTTTGCTTTTACCCGATTTTGCAACAGCATAATAATCATCGTAAGCGTATTCTCTTATTTTAGCTTTTAAATCTTCGTCTTTTTCTTCGTGCGAGTATTCTCTTCTAGTTTTAACACCAGCCATTTCGGCTAATTCGATCTGAGCAGCACATTGCACTTTGATTGCTTCGTGAGCAACTTTGATGGCTTCCATCATGTCATCTTCCGACACTTCGCTCATTTCACCTTCGACCATCATTACGCTTTCTGCCGATGCTCCTACCATTAAATCAATATCCGATTCTTCGATTTGCGTCAAAGATGGATTAATGAAAAATTCACCGTTTGCTCTTGTTACACGTACTTCAGAAATTGGTCCATTGAATGGAATATCTGAAAGCGTCAAGGCGGTAGATGCAGCCAATGCAGCTAATGCATCTGGTCTGGTTTCTTTTTCAGCAGAAATAAGTGTTACCGTAACGAATGTGTCTGCATGATAATCTTCAGGGAAAAGTGGGCGTAATACACGATCAATTAATCGTGATGTAAGTATTTCATTGTTTCCAGGGCGACCTTCTCTTTTCAAGAAACCACCAGGAATACGACCGAAAGCAGCAAAATTTTCTTTATATTCAACCGATAATGGCATGAAGTCGGTATTTTCTTTTGCTTCAGTAGCAGAAACTACGGTAGCCAAAAGCATGGTATTTCCCATTTTTAATACGACCGAACCATCGGCTTGTTTTGCTAATTTTCCTGTCTCTAAGCTTATGACACGTCCATCACTTAGTGTTATATCTTTTTGAAATGCTTTATACATATAATTTATTTTTATTTTATACCAAGTCCTATGACTTTTTAAAGTATGCAAACTGAAATCTTCACCCTTTGACTAATTTAAAGTTTGAAAATGAAGTAAGGTCATTCGACCTATTTAATGTTGCTTATGCACTTGTGAAAAAACTCTCATACATCAAGAAATAATTATGAACTTAATTTTGTCTATCCATTGACTTCGTGCTGTTTTAAAGATTGCTCGCATTTATGCAAAACACTTGCAGTAAATGACTTATTGAAAGGCAAATACACGATTAATTTTGTCTACCTACTTATCTAAGTGGATGAACAAAATTAGTCTCATATTAATGATTCTGTATTTTACTGAATAGTACGTATTTACAGAATTACACAAGTAACACTCAATTTAGGTCAAAGACCTATAATACACTTTCAGGTAAATAACTGACTAAAAATGAAGTAATGTTTTTTATACAACAACTTAATGAATCAATTATTTATTGATACATAAACATTAAAAAAATAAAAAAGGCAATACGCATTGCCTTTTTATTTATTTACGTAAATTCAATGTTTTAATAATCGCACGGTATCTTTCAATATCCATGTTCTTAAGGTAATTCAACAAACTTCTACGTTTACCTACAAGTCTTTGTAACGCACGCTGTGTTCCAAAATCTTTTCTATTTTGTTTCAAATGTGCTGTTAAATGACTAATACGGTATGAAAATAAAGCAATTTGTCCTTCAGACGAACCTGTATCGGTTTGTACTTTTCCGTGCCCTGCAAGAATTTCGTGTTTTTTTTCTTTTGATAAATACATTCTTTCTAAACCCTTTTTGTTGTTTATTAATAGCTTGCAAAAGTAATTATTTCTTTGGAATTAACAATTAATTTCTTAAAAATATTTTCTTATGCTTTTTTATCTGTTCGTATTTCTGTCTAATGCATCCTGTATCAACAAGTCGTACAGTTCAGTTTCTGACATTCCTGAAGTCCGTATTTGTTGAGGAACAAGGCTATTTTCGGTCATTCCTGGAATGGAGTTTATCTCCAATAAGTAAAATGTGTCTTTTTTCAGAATAAAATCAGCACGTACGACTCCATGACATCCGATGATGTCATAAATTTTGGATGTTAATTGCTGGCAAGCTTTTGTTTCTGCTTCGCTTAGGTCGGCTGGCGTTATTTTTTGTGATTTACTCGAATCGTACTTAGATTCATAGTCAAAAAACTCATTACGACTCACTATTTCCGTTAATGGAAAAATGTATTCTTTCGTTTGAGTCTTGAATATTCCACAGGTTATTTCACGTCCTTCAATATATTCTTCGATGATAACTTGATCTGCTTCTTTGAATGCATTTTCGATAGCTGTATCTAACTCACTCGTTTTTTTTACTTTACTAATACCAAAACTTGATCCGCCTTGATTTGGTTTCACAAAAACGGGCAATTCAAGTTTCGCAGTAATCGCTTCGGTACTCAATTGACGATTTTGTTTCATCATCAGTGAGTTTGCCACGGCTATTCCCGAATCACGTAAAAAATTATTACAAAAATATTTATTAAATGTAAGTGCCGAAGTTAGCACATCGCAACCACTATACGGAATTTTCAGAATATCAAAATAAGATTGCAATTTACCGTCTTCGCCTGGCGTGCCGTGTATGGCACTAAATACGCAGTCAAAATATATTGTTGTACCATTTTCCGAAACAGAAAAATCATTTTTGTTCACAGGCAATCCACAATACAAGTCGCTGATTACTTCCCATTCGCCATTTTTCATTAAAATTTTGAATGTATTATACTTCTCCGTATCCAGCTTTTTCATTACTTGTTCGGCACTTTGCAACGAAACTACATGTTCCGACGAATCGCCACCTGCTAATACTGCAATATTCTTTTTCATTTCTTGATGTTTAGTCTTTTTTCTATATAAGTGTGTGAATTTTGTTGATTTTTCTAATAATTATACATACTATTCTTTACCTTTTCATGTTATTCACGCACAAGTGAAAAAGCTTTCTTTAGTGTTATTCTCTTTTATATTCTACGGTAAAGGTAAATACTTTCTGAAAAAGATAAAAATAACAATATTTTTTCTGATAAGGTCTTTTTTTGTTGAAAATTTGAAAAGTGTCTTAAATTCAGTACTTTAGTATTTAGTGTCAAAATTAAATATTAAGTTATGAATAAAGACACTTACAACAAATATAATGATTTTTATTTACATACTGGTTACAAAAGTATCCGAGTTAATTTCACAAAAGAAGAATATGGTCGTATAATGTCTGATAATAAGTATACAGGCGTTTGAGCGATTATTTTGTCGCCTGGCTGTGTAAATGCAAGTA
>JAOZTL010000038.1:0-7160 GCA_029942205.1 Bacteroidales bacterium
AGTTTAATTTAATCAAGAAATCTTTTAATCCTAATAATCATGGTTTAGACAGTTTTTAAAAATTTTTAGCTCAAAGAAAAAAGCAGGAAAAGCATTCATTAAACTACGGGACGACCACCAAGCGAAAGCCCAGATTGCCGGAGCGATAATCGGGACTATTGCTGCCACGATCAGCCACACGACAGTAAACGGTGCTGCCGTTCCAACTACCGCCACGAGCAACACGGAGAGAACTATTTCCACTCTCCCATGCGCTACCATCCTTTGGTGCATTTTTATAATTATCATGCCATTTGTCCTGACACCACTCCCATACATTTCCGCTCATGTCGTATAAACCTAATATATTCGGTTTTTTTGTACCTACGGGATGTATTTTGCTATCGGCATTAGATGAATACCAAGCATAATTCTTTAAGTTATTTTCCGAATCCGTTCCTGCCCATTTAGTTCTATTATTAGCTCCACCACCTGCTGCATATTCCCATTCGGCTTCGGTAGGCAGGCGGTAGGTTTTACCTGTTTTTTGACTTAGCCATTTACAATATTGCGTTGCATCAATCCACGAAATACCTACGATAGGGTTATTTTCTTTTTTTAAAGCATCTCCTATTTTTTTATAATGATCGTCTGTCCCCGTATCTACATTATATTTGTTGCCTTCTTTCATCCATTCAGGAAAATTAGAATTTGTTTCATTAGCAAATATCATGTAATCGTTTACAGTTACTACATATTTGGCTATATAAAAATCAGAAACGCTTACTTCGTGTATTGGTTTTTCATTATCAAATTCATTGCTTCCCATGTTGAAAGTACCACCTTTTATGTGGATCATTCTGGGTTCTTCAAATTTTCGTATTTCCACACAAAGCTCTTTTATTTTTGTTTCGGCTTGTATTTTGTATTTTCCTTGCAGAAATTCTTTAATATATTTTTTGTAGCTCTCGCAGCTGTTTTCTTGTTGGGCAGTTTCAAATGCTTTTTTGTCGGGCTCGTTTTTTTGTTGGGCAAATTCATTGATATCCATTTCTGTTTTCCAATCTTCGGGCAAGTCAAAAAGCAACACATCTTTCAATTCTTTATCAATAAGTTTGGCTGTAACAAAATCGCCTTCATTGCATAAATGTTCTTTTATTTTATTTAGATGTTTGTTTTCGTTACGGCTGTATATGCGTGTCAATTCTTTTTCATTACTAGTAAATTCTCCATTTTTACTTTTTATAATTGCCGCTACTATTGCATTTTTAATTCGTTGTTTGTCGGTATCGTTTATCCAGTTTGTTTGTTCCAGAATAACGGTTCTTACCCAGTCGGGCATATACGATTGTTTAAACCATTCTATGCGTGCAAGTTGCTTTATATTATCCCAAGTATTATACAAAAAATCATTATCGGTCAAAGCTTCGCCCAAAAACAGGGTGAGTTTCCACGAAAAATCGGGATATATCGCACAGGCATAAATCCATTTGAGCAATCGTAAATCACTTACTTTTTTTGGTAAAGCAAAAATATCGTCTTCGTTGTTTATTAAAATAGGAAATGCCAAAAAATTCATTTTAACTTTTAATTGTTGGGCAAAACCATTTATTGTATTATTATTTAATGAATTTTCGAGTTTGCTAAACCCCAATTCATCAGCTAGTAAAACATCGTTAAATACCGAAGATAATTTCTGGGCTATTTGGGCTTCGAATACATAACCAAAAGGTAAAAACAAAAATCGTTGCTTGAAATGTTTAAAGTTCTCTGTCCATACGTACGGTTTATTATTAATATCCAAAAAAGTATTTAAATTGGCAAAAATAATAAGTACAGCATTGGGGTTTTTATTTGTAAGCGTATTAAAATCAATTGTTTCGTTAGGTTGGCTTTCGTAAAAGAAAGCTGGTTTTTCGCTAAAAAAATATCTGCTTGCAGGAATATTACGATACCTAAGCTCATCGTAAAAAACATTGTAAAGTAATGCTCTGTGATCGTTTTTATTGTTGGCTTGTATCAGCACAAGATACTCGGTGTATTGTGTGAAATCCGTGTAAACAGGAGTAAAAACTCCTAGCTTTTTAATCGTATGCTCTACTGTTTTTGCAATATTAAGTTTCTGTATGCCCAAGGGTTCTCGTGTTCTGAGCCTTGTTGCAATCTGCAAAATCTCAAAAGGAATGACTAATTGAGTACCCGATGAATAAATTTTGGCATAATATTCGGGTGGCAAACCAAATTGATGCTCGGCAACTGTTTTTTTCTGCTTTTTTTGTTTTATGTATCGAAAAATCCAATAAAAAATACCTACAAATATTCCTGCTTCGAGCAAATAAAAAGACGAAAACACAAAGTATTCAAAAATAAACAATGCAATCACAACTATCAAAATAATTTTAATAAGATTGTCTGCGACTAAACGGTTAATTTTATTTGTTCCTATTTTAGCCTTTATTTTTTTCCAAAATGACGTTTTTTGTATATCCTTCTGAGTACTGTTATATTCTGAAAGTATACTATTTTGCAAAAGAAACTGCCGAAAATAGGCTTTGAAAATCAATTGTTGCTTTTGCGATTTGCAAACAATCGGCATCAATATATTTTCAAATTCATTTTCGTTGTATTCAGTCGGCAGATTTTCGATAACTTGCTGTATTCGTGTGTGCGTATCTACACCTATTCTAAATCCTTCGTTACTTAAACGCATCAAAAAATCAGACAAATCGAAAAAATATTTTGTATTTCCAATTTTCATTATTTGTGCAAATTATGAATTGTATTAAAATCGTCTTTTGTTTTTGCCAAAACCGAAAAAGATACTTTTAAAATATTTTTTTGTTCTTCATTTAATCCTTCGGTTGAGCCAAATTTTAACTCTTCGATAGGGAAACCATTGTTTATAAGTAGTTTTAACCAAGCAATCAATTCGGCTGTACTAGGCTTTTTGCGATAAAATTCGTTTCTTACAGCATCAAACCAAGTTTCTATTTTCTCAAAATTGTTTTCAATTATATCCTTTGGCTTAATATGTTTCAGCAAAATATCTTGTAAAATTTTATCGGTAGGAAAATCAATATGAAAAAAAATACAACGTCTCAAAAAAGCATCAGGTAAGGATTTTTCCGAATTTGATGTCAATACAACAAATGGTTTTTTATCGTCGTTTTGTACCGTTTTTTTAAGTTCGGTAATTTCCATTTTCATTTCGTCAATCACATCGAGCAAATCATTGGGAAAATCACGAGGTGCTTTGTCTATTTCATCAATAAGAACAAGCGAGTGGTTTTTTTTATCTTCAATAGCTTTACCCAAAACATTTGGCTTAATATAATCTTCAATTTTTATATTCTCTTTTTTCAACTGTACATCCAAAAAATGTTCCAAATGATCATAAGTATATAATAAATCTTTAAAAATAGAAATAGATTTAGTATTAAATTCACGATAAACAAGCTTTTTTTTATAAGCGTTTGAAAGTACTGTTGTTATTGCTTTTGCTGCTTTTGTTTTTCCTGTACCTGGCTCTCCCGTAAGTAACAAAGGCATTTTCAGGTATTCGGCAGTTCGTACCGCATCTCTCAGTTCGGGACTGAAAAAATAATCATCTATATTTTTGAAAAAATCAGAATTTAGCATTTTAATTATTTTTTAATTAAGTTAAAATATATTTCAGGTACAAGGGGGTACCAAAGGTACTGTATTTCAGTTTTTTCTTTTGTTTCTATTTTTACAGTAATGTTTTTTAAGGTATTTTCGCAGAAATAATCTATATCATTCTGTATTATCATTGGTAAATTAGTATTCACAAAAACATTTTTCAGTTGTTTCTTTTTTTTCAAAAATATGCGAGTAAAT
This sequence comes from Bacteroidales bacterium, assembly GCA_029942205.1. Taxonomy (GTDB): domain Bacteria; phylum Bacteroidota; class Bacteroidia; order Bacteroidales; family JAOZTL01; genus JAOZTL01. The sequence continues at coordinate 3,838 of JAOZTL010000038.1, forward strand.
ATCCATGGCAATTCAACAGGCTTATTCCGAAATTTTACCGATTGAAAAATACTTAAATTATCAACTGTTATTCCTGTTTCTTTATTTTGCCAGAAGTTAAAAAACTCATTTTCAAATTTTTTAAACTTATCATTTTCAGTATCAATATCAAATACAATTTGGAATAAATTACTTGTATTCTTATCCAAACTATTACAAATTTTAGTTGCAGTTATTTCACCTTCTATATTCAACTTTTTTTTCAACTCTCTTTTAAACGTTCTAATGTCAAATACATTTCTAAAGGTGAGTGAGTGGGATTCAAACACTTTTTCAGGAAAATATTCTTTTAATTTCAATACAAATTTATCAAACAGCCAATCGGATTGATGTTTGTTAAAAGCCTTTATAGAAAAATAAACCTGTCCGTCTTCAAATTTATTAATTAATTGATTAACAATGTCTTCTCTGTCTAAGTTCAAAAAATATTTATAAACGGGATTATTCTCTACTGAGTAGTTTCCATAATAGTTACTGTATTCTTTTTTTTCTATTAATTCGATCAGTTCCTTTGCCTCTAATCCATCTGTAACTTTAATTTCATAGTGATCGCCTTTGTAAGTAGTAGATTTATTATTATCACCAAAAGTAACATTTCCGTCTATATTATCAATATTTCCAGTATTTGTATTTTTTGAATTTGTAACAGAAATTCGATTATCCAGTTTTTGCTTAAACAGATCGATAGCTATCTGGTTCACTTCGATAAGCTCAGAGAAACGACTGTCAAGCTCTTTTTTTATTTCAGACAAAAGTTCTTCTTTCGCTGTTTCCAAAAAATTATCTATATCTGGATTTACGCTAAGATTAATATCTCTGCCAGTAACATTCTGCAAAATAATATTTCCGTTACCATCGTTTTTTAAATAATTATTTCCAGCCATAAATTACTTGTCTTTTATCTTATTTTTATTCCCAAAGATAACATTTCCTTTTATATTACTGAAATTTCCTGTATTCACATTCTTACTATTTTGAATAATAATCTTAGTTTGTTCGTCGCCATTTTCCTCGGCATCGGCAATGAGTTTTTCGAGTTCTTCCCGTAATTCTGGGTTTTTATCCAATTTTCGTTTTAAAGCTGCAAGAAAAAACTCTTCGGCACTTTTATTTGTGGGATCTTTTTTCAAATCTTGCAATTCTTCCGTTTCTTTTTCCTCGATAATAAACCAAGGTTTCACTTTTGTCCAAACTGTTTTTGAAAATTCTTGTATTCCTTTGTTTGTAATTATAGGCGTTATAATTCCAAAAACTGTTTTTGCTAATACTGCTAAATCCATAATTATTGTTTTAAAAGATTATCTATTTAATTTCAAACTTCGTCTGTTTTTATATTTTTGCTAATATAAGCTATATTTTAACTAATCATTACTGATTCAAAAATCATTTTCAACTGCGAGAAACATTAAAAAGGTCGAAGACCTTAGAAGATGGACAAAATTAAGTTTCTAATTATTTCTTGATAAACCATTGATTAAAAAAAAATCACTTGTGCGTGAGCAACATCAAAAGGGGTCGAAGACCTTAAGTAAAATCTTTCCGATTTTTCATCATTCGAGAAAAAACACGTGGCACTAATCGGCGTAACAAGACCGCATGCCGCTCGGCACCGCCTATCACGATTTCTTCTTTTCCGTTCATAATGGCTTTGCATACTTTTTGGGCAAGTATTTCGGGCGGCATTCCGTTGGCTTGTGCGTCATCCATCGTGTTTTGGATTTTGCCTGTTTCGGTTAGCGCATTTAGTGAAACATTGGTGCGGATAAAACCAGGCGCAACAATCAACACTTCCAATCCGTCACGCCAATGCTCTAGGCGTAAAGCATCAAAAAAACCGTGTAATGCATGCTTGGCTGCCGCATAGGCAGAACGCAATGGTGTAGCAAATTTACCCATCAGACTGGTAATCACCACAATGTGGCTTTTTTCATTTTTTAATAAAAAGGGAAGCACCGCTTTGGTCAAAGCTATTGTACCAAAATAATCAATATCCATAATGCGCTTATCGATAGAAAGTGGCGTATTTTTGACTAATGAACGCTGACTAATTCCTCCATTATTAATTAAAATATCTATTTTACCAAATTTCTCTATCGCTTCTTCTACTTTCGCACTCATTTCGTCGTGATTTGCCAAATCGAGCGGCAGAATATACATTTTTTCAGGATTTTTACAGTTTTTCACAACTCGCTCCAGTTCTGCTTTACGTCTTGCCGACAGTATCACTTTTGCGCCTTCTTGGTCAAAAGCGTATGCCAATGCTTCGCCTATACCTGACGATGCTCCTGTTATCCAAACTATTTCATCTTTAAAATGCATCTTATCTTTTTTATGTTTTAAATTGCAAGATACTTATTATTGATGGATAAAAAAAAGCTCTTCGTGTTGTTTGATATTTTCTTTCTAACAATAAATTTCAAGAAAATGAGCAAAAAAAAAATAACTTTGCAAAGTTAAAAGGTCTTCGATCGTCTTTAATTTTTTGCATCGTACAAATAATCAATTAAATAAAAAATAAAAACACATGAAGAAAATCAGAAAATGGCTACGTATTATTCATCGTGATTTTGGCTACTTTTTTTTTGGCACAACAATCATTTACAGTGTTTCGGGAATAGCTCTCAATCATTTGAACGATTGGAATCCGAGTTACAAAATCACAATCGAAGAAATCCAAATAAGCCCTCCAAAAAAAGAAGACATAAATGAAGAGAAAGTAATTGCTATCTTAAAAAATAATGGTTTAGATGATGAAACATACAAAAAACATTATTTCCCGAAAGCAGAAACACTCAAAATATTTATCGACAATGGCTCGATAATTATTGATCTAACTAGCGGAAAAGGAATGGTCGAAAAACTGGAAAAACGCTTTTTGTTGCATAAAATGAATTATTTGCATTATAATCCAAATGTATGGTGGACTTGGTTTTCAGATATTTTTGCGGGAGCACTTATTATTTTGGCGATCAGCGGATTATTTTTGTTGCGTGGCAAAAACGGCATGCGTGGGCGTGGTATTTGGCTTACGGCTGTGGGCATGGCTATTCCTATTATGACTCTACTCTTTACCAAATTATGGACCTAATCTTGAGCAAAGGAAAGTAGAAAATAAATAGTAGAGAGTAAAAAGTAGAAAAGAGTTTGGTTGAAAAATGAAAATTTCAAACCAAACTCTTTCTATAAATACAATCAATAACTTATCAAAAAACAGATATATAATTAATTTTAGACACGTTTATGAGTAATATTGAATAGTACAAAATACTTGGCTCGCCTAATAA
>JAOZTL010000038.1:7170-11778 GCA_029942205.1 Bacteroidales bacterium
AAGGATTCATGATATTATTCGGATCAAAATGTTCTTTCAATGCACGCAAAACATTCATTTGATTTTCGCCCAAATGTTCGGGCATCCATTTAGAAATCATCCGTCCTACTCCATGGTGGTGCGAAAGCGAGCCGCCACTCTTTTGGATGGTATCCAATAAGCCTTCTTGAAATTCGGTGTATACCTTAACGTCTTCTTCTTTGATTATAAAAATGAAATATAAATTTGTACCTTGTTCGTAAAAGTGTGAAGCGTGTGTCAAACAAATTGTGTCTGGTCGGCTTTTCACGAATGCTCTACATGTTTGATGTACTTCATGCAAATTATCCCAATTAACACCCGTTTCTAAGGTATCGATCACAAAGCCGTAATCCATAAAATCTTCTCGTAAATAAGGATCTTTGTATCTACCTGGTTCCCATTTTTTTACAGGAAACGAAGTCAGATTCATTGCACCATGTTTCTTACAGATTTTTTTCACATTAGCTTTCACATTCTTAGCAAATTGCTTTTCGCCATCGGCAGTACCCAAAAACAGGCATCTTTCCATTGGCTTGAAGCCTTTTACGCTCATCAATTTATCGAAAATCGTATCTTCAATACCATACAGTTTCAATCCGTGATGCGTTTCTTCGGGGTCGGAAATACGAAAAACGGCTGGCATACCAAATTCTCCTTGCGAAATCTCACGACTTGCATTTACAGCCGCTTCCCAATTCGGAAAAATAAAACCAAAATGTTGTCTGTTTTCAGGCTGATGCTTGAAAATTTTCCATGTCAATTCGACCACAATTCCGTAAATTCCTTCACTTCCTTTTATTATATCCAAAACTTTGGGACCTGTGGCTGTCGCAGGGTACTCTTTAGTTATAATATCGCCCGCAGGACTAATCATTTCGACACCCAACACCAAATCACCAGCATCGCCATAATAAGACGATTGTTGCCCTGAGCCAAGCGTGATAAACCAACCGCCTACCGAAGAATATTCAAACGATTGAGGAAAATGCCCACAAGTAAATTTCTGTTTTGCGCCATAAAGCTTTGGTGCATTGTTCAATGCCTCTTCAAAAGCTGGTCCCATCATTCCTGCTTCAACAGTTACAGTTTGGTTGAGTTCGTTAAGCTTTACAATTTTGTTTAAATGTGTGGATATAACAAGCGTTATGCCGCCTTTTTCTGGATAATATCCAAAATTAACCGACGAACCGCCTGCATACACATAAACAGGAATAATTTCGGTATTACAAAACTTTACAATTTCGGATATTTCGGCTTTTGTGCGTGGGTGAACCACCAAATCGGAGATTAGCCCAACGTCTTTTCTGCGCAGTTTCATGGCTTCTTCGACAGTTTTGCCTGTCGAGAATTTCAATCGATCGTACTCTTTGGACGAAACATTTTCGTTGCCACAAATTTCGATAAATTTATCTATTTGCGATACACTTAGTTTGCTTGCCACGTTTATTTCCACAAACTCGTTACCTGTGCTTTCTTTTTTATGAAAATCTTTATCCGAAAGCTTAAATTTTTCTTTTAATTCTTGAAAAAGCATCAGATTCGGATGCTTAAATCCTTTTGGATCGCCGTATTTAAAAATTGATCGATAAGAATCTTCTACTGGTGCTTCATTTATCCATTTTGGCTGATAATTTGTTTTTTCTGACATATTTTTATTCTTTTAGGAGGTCTTCGACCTTTTGATGTTGCTTACGCAGTTTAAGGTCTTCGATCTTATTTTATATTTATATTTTTTATTTTTTACTATTCACTTTCTACTATTTACTTCTTATAATTTACTTTCTACTATTTACTTTCTACTTTTTACTCTATCCTTCTTGCTCCCTACGTTTATTCAATTACGTAAGCAACATCAAAAGGACGAAGACCTCTAGGGTATTTGTAGTTTATTTTCCATTATTTCTATTTCTTTTGCTAATTTTTTATCGTCCCAATTTAACTCTTTTGCAGCAAGTTTTGCAATTTTTGTCATTATTTCTTTTCCTGGATGCCCAAGCAATCCCAAACCTGTTCTACGAAGCATAATATCCGATAGCGTTACCGCCATTTCGTTTCTTATTGCAAACTGTACTTGCGCCAAATTTTCTCCATCGGCATTTAGTGCCTCTGTAAGTCCTTTGTTATCAATAGAATTAGAAAGAACGGTATCAATTTCTGTTCCATAGCTTTTTGCTAAATATTCAATTTGTTCTGGTCGAAATTGGTTGTATTTTTTTTGTTTTTCGCTTACAAATTCACCAAAATTTTCAATATCGCAAGCATAAAGATACGTATTTTCTGAAATTGATTTCTTCTTTCCCGATTTCAGAATTTTCAACGCCTTATCAATCGCTTTTTCAGCAAGCATTCTGCTGGTTGTAAATTTTCCGCCTTCGACAGTAATCAAGCCTTCAATTCCATTTTTCTTTTCGCCTGTTATTTCATATTTTCTCGACGAATCGTACACGTCTTCCGTCTGATCTTCAACCAACGGGCGCAAACCGCCATAAGTATAAAGAATATCTTCGTACTTAATTTTCTCTTTTTCTCCGAAAGAATTATTCACATCGTCCAGCAATTCCACAATCGCCTTTTTGCTTACTTTATAATCATCGGGGTTGCCAATAAACTCTTTATCGGTAGTTCCGATGAGCGTATGATTGCGATACGGGACTAAAAAATAATGCTTTCCGAGTGGCGTCGATCCTGAAAAAATATGCTTATCGATCAGTTTTTTTGTAACAAAATGAATCCCTTCCGAACGTCTCAATTCTTGGTTATTCGATTTTTTCTTCACTTTGTCCAGCAATAAATCTGCCCAAGGACCAGCACAATTAATCACCAATTTGCCATTCACGTCATACCTTTTTCCCGATATTTCATCCACCACACGAACGCCTTTTACAATTTTTTCTTTCGCATTCTCTTCCGTAATAAAATCTTCCACTTTGGTATAATTAGCCACCGAAGCACCATGCGCCACTGCCGACTTTACAAAACTAAGCGTAAACCGCTCGGGCGAATGGCTGGAACAATCATAAAACATCTGCCCGCCTATCAAATCTTCTTTCAAGGCATTTGGGAATAATTCTTCAATTTTTTCGGACGACACCGTTTTATGATGCGGCATTTTTTTGCTTTTATCCCACAATCGATTTTTATCAAACGAAAAAAGCTCATAAAGAAGCATCCCTATTTTCAACATAAAATTTGGAGTCTTGTCCTTTTTATATACCGAAATCAAAAATGACGCTGGATGAATAAAATTTGGAGCAATATTGGTAAGTACTCGCCTTTCTTTCAGCGATTCACGTACCAATCCAAATTCGTAGGTCGATAAATAACGTAAGCCGCCATGAATCATTCTTGAAGTGCCTGCCGAAGTTGCGCTTCCAAAATCCGATTTTTCGATCATAGCCACCGACAAACCACGCGAAGCTGCTTCGTAAGCCACCGTTGCGCCAGTAATACCACCACCTACAACGATTAAATCAAATTCTTTTCCTTGATAATTTTCTATAAAACGATTCATAATTTGTAGTTTATTATATTTTCAGACTTTGCCTGTTTATTATTAATTCATTTTTTTCCACATTTCAAGACTTTCTTGCATCGTTTGCTTAATAATATTCTTGATCTCATTTTCGCTCTGAAGAATGCCTTTTTTTAATCTTTCGTAATAATCCAACGATTTTTTCTTTATTTCTTCATTTTTGAAATAAACTTCTCCTTCCTTGTGGTAAAGTTCAGACAAATCATTGTAAAACATTTGAGCAATCGTATTTCTACTGTGCTTTATCAAAAGCATTTGTAAATCCCAATCAAAAACAGAAAACACACTACTTTCATCGTTAAGTACTGGCACATGATTCAATCTTTCCAATATTTTATCTGCACTTAACATAATTGCTTGCTGAGCCAAATCGGGAAGAATCAAAATCCGAAACTCCAGCCAATCTTTTATCAGCGATTTGGATGTAAATTCTTCGTAATTCAACAAAGATTTTAGCACAGACAAGCCACCATTTTTTTTATAATCAACCACAACAGTCGGACGACCATGCCTAATAATCAACCAACCGTCTCTCGACAAACGCTGCAAAACTTCACGCAAGGTCGGGCGAGTAATTCCCAATAATTCGGCTAATTCTCTTTCGGGTAATATTTTTTGGTCAGCAGCCCATTCGCCTGTTACTATTGCTTTAATTATTTCGTGTTCGGCAAACTGAGCTGGTTTTATAAATTTTTTCTTTTGTTCCATTTCAATAAAATAGGTAAGAGGTCAGACCACAAAAGTATTCATTTTTTTTTAATAACAAAAATAATTTGCTTATTTTTTTATTTTTCTTCAGCTATAACCGAAACTACGGTTCATTTTTTGATAAAAAATAAAACAAGAAAAGACACCTTCCGTATTTTTTTAATATTTAATTGATATTGCTATGACCAAAACAATTACTTGCGTTTAAACCAATAATACCAATTCAACACCAAAACACCCATAAATCCGTTATCTTTTTCCGTTTTACTGCACTTAAAATTTTAACCGTAGCCTACGGCTATGCTGAAAATTTGAAGATTGTAAAACAAAAAAATATTTTGAATTTA
>JAOZTL010000039.1 GCA_029942205.1 Bacteroidales bacterium
CTTGCCCGCCTCGTCTACGATTTGCACGCTACCGCCCGTTACGACAATCGTTTCTGTTGATGAAAAAAAATCAGACGTATAACTTAGCTGAATTTGGCTCGGCAAGAGATCCGAATATAATGCTCCTTCGATTACGATTCGTGGCTCTACATTATTCAGATCAACATCAATAACTCGTTCACATTGTATGGATAAAAATAAAACGAGAATGGAAATAGGAATAACCAATCGTTTTTGTTCGGCGCTTATTGTTTTTTTGATTATATGCATATCAATCTAAAATTTGAAATTATACGTTATCGATGGAATAATGGAAAATAAAGACATTTGTACGGCTTCGGTTTTGCTCGGGTCATTTTCATTTGCTCTAAAACTAATAGAATAAGCATTATGCCTAGCATACACGTTATAAATGGAGAAATTCCAGCTCGATTCCCAGCGGGTTCGTTTTTTATTGGTAAAAGTAGCTCCTAAGTCTAATCGATGGTATGATGGCATTCGGTAGCCGTTTCGTTCGGTATACAAGTTGATTACTTGCCCATCAATATTGTATTTTCCGCTAGGAAATGTAACGGCATCGCCCGTATTATATACCCAACTGCCTGAAATTGTCCATTTTGGATTGAATCGGTACATTGCCACGATAGAAATATCGTGCGTTCTGTCCTGTTTGGCTGGATACCATTCGTTTTGATTGATTTCATCAAATAACCGTTCGGTACGGGACAGCGTGTAGCCGATCCAGCCAGTAAGTTTGCCCGCATTTTTCTGTATCAAAAGCTCCACGCCATACGATTGCCCGACACCAAACACGAGTTGCGATTCCACCAATTCGTTCAATAAAATGTCGGCACCGTTTTGATAATCAATTTGGTTTCTTAGGTCTTTGTAATACACTTCCACCGAACTTTCGTAGCTGTTTTCTTTGAAATTAAAGAAATACCCCATCGCTATTTGATCTGCTTCCTGTGGCTTGACAATGTCGCTACTAGGCATCCACAAATCGGTGGGTGAGCCCGATGACGACGTACTTAACAAGTGCACAAATTGATGCGTTCGATTGTAGGAAAGCTTAATCGAGTTTTGATCGTTAAGAATGAAATTGACAGAAACACGAGGCTCTAAGCCATTGTAAGTCGCAATTTGTTCATTTTTAGCGTAAGTCAATGTGTCGGTAACGTTATCGTCCGAATCGAAAGTGTAAGTCGATCCTGGTCCCAACACATCAAAACGAGAATAGCGAATGCCATAATTCATTTTCAACCAAGAGCTAAAGTTGGATTCTATTGCAAAATAAACGGCTGATTCAATGGCATATTTTTGTTCAATAATTAATCCGTTGATAACCGATTGATTATCGCTGCTAAGTGTGCCTGGCTTAAAAGTATGGTGGATGGCATTTAAACCAAACTTTATGTTTTGTTTCGGATTGATGCTGTATTGAAAATCTTCTTTCCAATTAAAATCCTCGATACCCGATTCGATAGAAATCAAATCCTCTGCTGCTTGAAACCCTATTCCATAATCAAAAACGCTATAAATAAGGCTTGTGTTGAGAAATAATTTTTCGCCAAACACATGATTCCAGCGAAAAGTAGAGGTTGCATTTCCCCAATTGATCCCAAATTGATCGGCAAATTTAAACAAATCCCGACCAGAATATAATGATAAAAATACTCTATTTTTATCATTTATCTTATAATTTATTTTTGCATTGATGTCGTAAAAATAAAGAGAGGTATTTCGCTGATTTTCATTTTTGGATAATTTGAGAAACAAATCGGCATAAGTCCTTCTGCCTGAAACGACAAATGATGCTCGATCTGGAATAATTGGAGCTTCGATGGTTAATCGTGATGAAATAAGACCAATTCCACCAGATGCTGAAAATTGCTTTAAATTACCATTATTCGTATTCACATCCAACACCGATGACAGCCTACCGCCGTATTCGGCAGGAATCCCGCCTTTGAAAAGTTTTGCATTATTAATCGCATCCGAATTAAATACCGAAAAAAAACCAAGCAAATGCGATGCATTGTAAACAGGAGCTTCGTCGAGTAAAACCAAATTTTGATCTGCACCGCCACCACGTACATAAAAACCGCTATTTCCCTCACCAGCAGCTTTTACTCCAGGCATTAGTTGTATGATTTTCAAAATGTCTTGCTCTCCAAAAATGACAGGAATTTGCTTTATTTCCTTCACATTCAAGCGCACCACACTCATTTCTGTCGATTTGATGTTTCGATCAATACCATCCGCCGTTACTTTTATTTCTTCGATTTCTGTACTTTTTTCCAATAATTCGATGCTCAGTTTTATGTTTGTTTTCAGGTCAATTATTTTCGTTTGTGTATCGAAACCCATAAAACTAAACGATACCGAATACTGCCCTTGAGGTAGACTTAATGAGTAAAATCCATAATTATTTGTAAACGCACCTACATTCAATTCTGTAATAAAAACGGTTGCACCAATAAGTTCTTCGCCAGTACTTGCATTGGTTACATAGCCATTAATGCTTGCTTTTGGCTGTCCATTTAGAAAAAAATAGCCGCTCCCGAAAAGAGCGACTAGTAAAAGTACTAATTTATATTTATTCATCATTGGTTATTTCCCACCATTCGTTTCTGTATTTTCGGAGTCATTACTTTGTCTGTAATGCAATTCGCCATAACGTTCTTCTTTACGAATGATTTTGAATTTTTCGTATTGCTCATCCGTCAGAATGAGATTGATTTTTTCTTCTCTGTTTTTTCGTAATTTATTTATTCGCTTTCTTTTCTTCTTTTTGGCTTCTGGTTTATTGGCTTTTTGCTTGCGTATTTTTTGTAACTTAGGCTGATATTCTTTAAAAACAGCTGTCATCTCTCTTTTTTGCTCATCACTCAACGACAAATCAGTTTGCAGGTCTGTCATTATTTTTTCCAACTTAGCGTTATTGGCTTGGTTTTTAGTTCCTTTGTTTCCTTTATTACCATTCCCTTGTGCAAAGCTCATTTGAGCGATGGCGAGCATGAGTAAAAACGAAAAACTAATTTTTACGATTCTTTTCATATTCGTTTGATTTTTAATGATTAAAACTAGTACAAGTACGAAACATGCACTTTTGTAATAATACGTAAAATTACAATATTTATTGAGAATTGATTCTAGTTATGTAAAAATAAATTTTATTTCTATTTTTTCTTTGATACCAAAATCTTATTTAGTACATTTGATAAGTAAATGATTAATGATTTTATTCGCTATTGTTATTTTGCTTCAATGGGGAAAAGATCAATAATTCAGGACACAAAAGCAGTAGAACCGTAGATAGAAGTTAGATAATGGAAGACAATAAAGAATTAGTACTCCGTATAGCCAATTTAATAAAAGAGAACAAAGACATTGTTTCGCAAGCAAAAGAATTGCGTTCTGTCAATGAAAAGCTTGAAAAAGAGAATCAAGCATACAAGCAAATTATAGCTAAACTTCCGCCCGAGCAGATTCCAAAAAAGATACAAGAACAAATGGTGTCCAAAACCATTCGGTTTCGAATGGCAACCGTGTTGTATCTGGATATTCTGGGCTTCAAAAGCATTTCTGAACAACAAGGCTCTACGGATGTGATTGATGAATTAGATCAAATTTTAATTCAATTCAACAGTATAGCGAAACGATATAATATCGAAAAAATAAGAACTATCGGTGATGCTTACATGGTGGCTGGCGGTGTGCCTGTCAAAAACATTACAAATCCGCTGGATGTGGTGCTGGCAGCACTCGAAATGGAGAAGTATTTGAGCGATCTAAAAGATGAATATGAAAAACAAGGGCGCAAATTTTGGAATTTACGCATCGGTATACACACTGGCGCAGTAACGGCGACAATCTCGGGCAGGCGGCGTATTTCCTATGACCTAAAAGGCGATGCAGTGAACATTGCAACTCGAATAGCTTCGGCGAGTGATTATGGCAAACTAAACATTTCGGTAATGACGCATGCGCTTATCAAAGAATATTTTGTGTGCGAATATAATGGTGAAATTCCTGTGAAATACCAAGGAGACATGGAAATGTATTATGTAAAACGCATCAAACGAGCATATTCCAAGGATCGAAAAATCGGTTTGTTTCCGAATGAAATTTTTATGGTTAAATACAAATTACGCCAATTTACCGATTTACAGGAAATTATTTTAGATAAATTGGAACGAGAACTACCTTCGTATTTATATTATCACAACTACAAGCACACGATTGATGTTGTCAATCAAGCTGAACTCATCGGTTACGGAGAGGGAGTAGACGATCCCGCTATTTTGTTGCTAAAAACGGCAGCTCTGTTTCACGATGCAGGGCACACGATTAATTACGATAATCATGAATATTATGGAACTCAAATAGCCAGAGAGATATTGCCCGAATACCGATACACCGAAGATGAAATTGATAAAATTTGCGACATAATAATGGCAACGAAACTGCCTCCAAAACCAACAACTCTCTTGCAACGCATTATTTGTGATTCGGATTTAGATTATTTAGGGCGAAGTGATTTTATTCCTGTATCCAACACGCTGTACGACGAATTGAAAGCCCAAAATAAAATGGGCTCACTCAATGCATGGAACAAAATACAAGTTTCGTTTTTGAGTAAACATCATTTTTTTACGGATACTGCCAACAAGCTTCGTGAAGTGAATAAACAAAGTCAAATCGAGCGGATAAAGGAATTAGTTGCTGATGATGAAGACTAACTCTTTTCGAGTAATGAGTGAGTGGATAAATTAATTGTATCGTTATGTACTTTATGCCGATTAAACTTCAAAATACCCGATAAATTCGGTGTCTATTTACAGCTTTTCGTCTCTTAAGATTTTAAGATTGTAAAACAGAAAAATAGTTTGAATTCATACTGGGTATTTTGAAATTCAATTGGCATTACTTATACACTAAAACGTTTTTTGTCTCTATTCAATAACGCTTGCAATGCTTCGCTAGGGTTCTCAAACTTGTTGGTAAACATCATGGCTGCAATGATGTAAGGCTTATAACCCGCTTCGATGTAAGTATCGATTCTTGATTTCTCGAAAGTATCGGCAGCTACTTCGCCTTCTTTGCACGAGATGTCGCTAATATCGGCAGGTAAGCAATGCATGTACAAAGCTTCTTGATCTTTGGTTAATTGCATTTTCTCGTTATCGTATTCCCAATCTTTAAAGTTTGCATTTTGTGCCAAACATGTTTTTTCTAAAGCATCAAGTCCTTCAGTATCTTTGGCTTTAAGAAGCTCGGTGCGTTCTTGCATAACACTAAATGGTGCCCAACTTTTTGGGTATACAATGTCGGCATCTTTAACCGCCTCTGTCATGGAATGTGAAATATGGAAACTTCCACCGCTTTTTTCTGCATTTTTACGTGCAACTTCTATTACTTCGGGTAATAACTCATAGCCCTCAGGATAAGCCAACTCGATGTCCATTCCAAATCTTGACATTAGACCAATAATCCCCTGTGGAACAGAAAGTGGCTTGCCATAACTTGGAGAATATGCCCAGCTCATTACCAGTTTTTTGCCTTTGAGAGCTTCTAATGATCCATAATGGTTTTTTAGGTGTAATAAATCGGCCATCGCCTGTGTTGGGTGATCGATGTCGCATTGCAAGTTCACGATTCCAGGACGTTGTGGCAACACACCTTTTTTGAATCCTTCGTCGAGAGCATCGCCCACTTCACGCATGTATTTATTTCCTTCGCCAAGGTACATGTCGTCTCTAATGCCGATGTAGTCGGTTAGGAACGAAATCATGTTGGCGGTTTCACGCACGGTTTCGCCATGTGCTATTTGCGATTTGGTCTCGTCCATGTCTTGCACTGCCATGCCAAGCAAGTTACTTGCCGAAGCATACGAAAAGCGTGTGCGGGTAGAGTTGTCTCTGAAAATAGAAACCGCCAATCCTGAGTCAAACACTCTAGGCGATACATTTTCGTCTCGCATTTGTTTTAAAATATTTGCGACCTCCAAAACGGTTTTCAAATCACCTTCGCTTTTTTCCCATGTAAGCAAAAAGTCTTTTTCGAATAAGTCGCTATTTTCTTTCTTTAATTCATCTATTCTTTCTTGTATTGTCATTTATTTTTCTTTTTTTTTATTAAGTCAGTATTTTTACTCGTGCGTGAGCAACATCAAAAGGTCGAATGAAAGTTCAATTAGTAAATGCAACACTTTATTTGCTTATTTATTAGAACGATAATACAAAATATATTTTTCTTTTTTTCAAAATCTCTCTGCAAAAGCCGATTAGAGGGTTTTGAAAAAAAAGAAAAATATAAAGTCCATTCAATTAGCCGTTTGAAACGTTGCATTTACTAGTTGAACTTTTAGAAGACCTGATCGAGCGTGAGCAACATTAAAAGGTCGAAGACCTAGTCAGTAATCATGTTGTAAGCAAAATTGGCATAAAAAGCAGTCGCTACTACTAAATCGTGAATGGCAACTTTCTCGTTAGGAGCATGTGCAAGTACTTCGTTACCAGGACCAAACCCGATTGTAGGTATTCCGTACATGCCATTAATGGTAACGCCATTGGTAGAGAATGTCCATTTATCAATTTTTGGTTTTTTGTCATACAATTGTTCATAAGCTTTCACGCCTGTTTGTACAATTTCATGATCTTCTTCTATTTTCCATGTAGGATAATATTTTTCCATTCCATAAACCAAACCCGTGTAAGCTTCTTCTTCGTAATGCAATACTTCTACACGTCCGCCAAGTTCAGCAACAACGGCTTCTACTTCGGCTACGGCAGATTCTTTGGTTTCGCCCCAAGTTAAGCGTCTGTCTAAGTGAAGGTGAGCATAATCCGATACTGCACATAACGATGGACTGCCTGATTTGAACTCAGAAATAGTAACCGTACCTTTGCCAAGGAAATCATCATGTTTCAATGTTTCGTTTAGTTTCTCTATTTCTAATGCTGCTCTTGATGCTTTATAAATGGCGTTATCACCACGCTCTGGAGCTGATCCGTGACAAGAAATTCCTGTGAAAATTACTTGCATTTCCATACGTCCACGGTGTCCACGATACAAATTCAAGTTGGTAGGCTCGGTACTGATAGCAAAGTCTGGTTTTAAGCCTTCTTCTTCGACAAGGTATTTCCAGCAAAGTCCATCACAATCTTCTTCCATCACACTACCCACAAAGTAAATAGTCAAGTCTCTATCAAAGCCTAATTCTTTGAGGATACGTCCTGCCGTAACGAAAGCCGCAGGGCCACCTTCTTGGTCTACCGTGCCACGTCCGTGTACAAATCCGTCTTTTATTTCGCCTCCGAGTGGATCAAAATCCCAATTATCTAAGTGTCCTAAATCAACGGTATCCATGTGCCCGTCGATGGCTAGTATTTTTTTACCATTCCCTATACGCCCAATGACATTTCCTAATCCATCAATACGTACTTCATCGAATCCTGCTTCTAGCATCTGACGTTGCAATTCTAATTGTACGTCTTTTTCTTGCATACTTAATGACTTGATTTGTACCATTTTTGATAAATTCTCAGCGGTATAGTTGGCATACTTTTCTGAGAGTGTTCTGATTTGTTCTACTACATTTCCCATTGTTTCTAATATTTAATTTAAGGTCTTCGACCTATTTGATGTTGCTTATGCATTTGTGAAAAGACTTTCATAATCACGAACCTATCAAGAAATAATTTTGTGATTCATTTTGTCCATTCACTACTTCGTTTTTAATTTAAGGTCTTCGACCTATTTGATGTTGCTTATGCACTTGTGAAAAGATTTTCATAATCACGAACTTATCAATAAATAATTTTGTGATTTATTTTGTCCACATTCAAGGTCTTCTCCTTTTCTTGATGTTGCTTGCACAATTCTGTAAAGTTATTACAGTGAATGGTTTGTCGAAAAGAAAATTGCTGATTAAAGCAACGTTAAAATAGCACGTAGTACTTACTTATGGGGTTGCTTTATTTTGTTATTGGACAATACAAAATGAAGCAAGTCTGATTGAGCAAGCAAATCTTTTGTTTCTACAAATAGAATTGCTTGCTTATGTTGTGGTATTAAGGAATCGTTCCGAAATAACTTAATCCCTAACCTTAATTTTAGATCGAAGATCTTATAGACTGAAAAATTCTTCAAAAACTTTTTTCATATAAAAATGATCCTTAACACCTGCAAACTCTTTGATCGAATGCATAGCAAGCATCGGGTTGCCGACATCTACCATCGGAATATCAATTTGTGATGTAGCTACATTGCCTAGTGTAGAGCCACCTTTTTCGTTAGAATTATTCACAAAACGCTGTACTGGCACGCCTGCTTTGTCGCAAAGCATTTCAAAAATAGCACTCGTTGTTGCATCCGAAGTGTATTTTTGGTTGGCATTAATTTTAATAACAGGTCCTTTGTTAATTATCGGATGATTGATTGGATCGTGTTTTTCAACAAAGCTTGGATGCACGGCATGTGCCATGTCGGCCGAAATCATAAAAGACGAAGCTAATGCTCGATGAAAGGATTCTTTGTCTTTTCGCATGCTGAACAAAATGCGTTCTAATGTTCCTCGTAACCATGGAGAGCCTGCGCCTTGCTTGGTTTGGCTGCCTACCTCTTCGTTGTCAAAGCATACCATTACTCGTGTGGTGTCGGAATAATCGCTATTGATGAGGGCATCGATTCCTGCATGTACCATGCTTAAGTTATCTAACTTTGGCGATGAAATAAATTCATCGTTCATGCCAATGATAGAACCTCGTTCGTAATCATACAAATTAATTTCATAATCAAGAATGGCATGTATTCCAACATTTAATTCTGTAGCCAAAAGCTGTTTAAAATAGTTTTTTGTTTCTGTTTTTGCACCTTTCATAGCAATCACAGGAAGCAACATTTTTTGATTATTGATGGCTAAGCCTTGGTTTATTTCACGGTTCAGGTGAATTGCCAAGTTTGGTAGCGTCAGTATTGGACGACGGAAATTCACAAAGCGGGTTTCTGGTTCTAGCGGATTATCGCTACGTAAGCTGACTTTTCCTGCCATGGATAATGGGCGATCAAACCAAGTCGAAAGTATCGGAGCTCCGTACACTTCGGTATTGAGTGTGAGATAATTGTTCTCTACAAGTTTTTCGGCATTTGGCTTTATTTTCAACGAAGGCGAATCGGTATGCGCAGCGATTATGTTGAAACCAAAGTTCTCGATATTACGTGCGCCTACAACGAAAGCGATGATAGAGCTATCGTTTTTTGTCGTGAAATATTTTTCGCCTTCACGAATATTCCATTTGTCTTGTGGTACTAATTCTTTGAAGCCTTTACGGAAAAGAGCTGCTTTGATATTGCGTACCACATGAAATGCGCTGGGGCTGGCATAAATAAAGTCTAATAAATCATTTGCTAATTTTTGTTCCATCGGTAGTTTATTTTTAGGTCTTCGACCTTTTTGATATTGCTTACGCTTTCGTATAAAATCATTACAATGAATGATTTATCGAAAAGAAAAATGTGAAATTAATTTTGTCCATTTGCTTGTTAAAATAAATAATAAAACAGATAACGTTTGGTTTTAAAATTATTCGTGTGAAAGTATAAAAAAAACGGATAATCTAAAAATAAAAGCACGTATTTATTTTGCAAGTTTTACGTTTTTATGTTTTATTAACGGATCGCCTTTGTAACGCAAATACAATTGCACGACCGTGAGCACGTCTCGTTGGCAGTATTTCACTATTCGTTCTAAGTCGTTATCTTCCCAGTATACTTTAGCTACCATGCTACCGTCGATGTCATCTTTCGGGCTTGGAATGTTGAATATGGCTGCTAATAAGTCCAAAGAAGTGTAATGCTTATAATCCCCAAATTTCCACAATTCCATCGTGTCGAGGTGGCGTATTTCCCATGGTTTCTTGCCTGCAATTTGCAGTATTTTAGGCAATAGTATGTTGTTAAGCAGCATTCGACGAGCGATGTACGGATAATCAAATTCCTTTCCATTGTGCGCACACAGAAAATGATGATTTTTAGAGAACGATTGTTGTAAGAGAAAAGCTAAATCGGTTAATAGTTTTTTCTCATCATCATCAGCAAAGGATTTTACCCGAAGCTGTTTTTCGTTGTCTACGGTCGTGATAAAGCCCAATGAGACGCATACAATTTTCCCAAACTCCGCATAAATACCAGCTCTTGGGTACAATTCTTCAGCCGTTTGTTCTTCTCGTTCGGCAATTCGTGTCATTTTTTTGTCCCACAACTGTTGCAAGCGTTCAGATAATTCGCCATAAATAGGCACTTGCGGCACGGTTTCGATGTCCAGAAAAAGAATATTTTCCAGCTTGATTTGATTCAGCATTTTTTCGGTTTTATTTTTCTTGCTTTCTCAAGCTGTTTTGGACGATAGTACTCATTAAGTCAATCGCCACTTTGTTGTGTCCGCCTTCGGGGATAATCAAATCGGCATAGCGCATGGATGGCTCAATGAATTGTAAGTGCATTGGTTTTACTGTTTTCTGATACCGATCAAGTACAATTTCTACCGATCGCCCTCGTTCCACAATGTCGCGCGAAATTACTCGATGCAAACGATCATCGGCATCTGCTTGTACAAATATCTTGATGTCAAACAAATCCCGCAGAGCTTGGTGGGTCAAAATAAGTATGCCTTCGACAATAATCACTTCTTTGGGTTGAATCGGATTCGTTTTTTCCGAGCGTGTACAAGTCAGGTATGAGTAAATTGGTTCTTCGATTGCTTTGCCTGCTTTTAACTGTTTCAGGTGCTCCACCAGTAAATCAAATTCTAGTGAATTGGGGTGATCAAAATTAATTTGTTGCCGTGCTTCCAAAGGCAAATGGCTATTGTCTTTGTAGTACGAGTCTTGCGACAAAACGGTTACTTCATTTTCAGGTAATTTACCAATGATTTTTCTTACCACGGTTGTTTTTCCACTTCCTGTACCTCCTGCTATTCCGATTACTAACATAATGTATGTTTTAATTTTATAAAAACGTAAATTTTTTTTACGTTTTTTCATGGTTTTTTTAATTATGCAGTAAGCGCAAACTTTTAAATATATTACTTACCGCCTTATTGATATGCAATCTCTAAAATTAGAGCTATTGCTCCAATCTTTTAAATTGAGATTTACACAAGTTGTTGAAATTAAAGGTTTTACTATGTGCTTAATATTGAAAAAAAAGTAAAAAATCCACACGTAGCCTTCTAATTGTTCTGTAAATCTATTTTTCATATTTTTTTTGTAAAAATACAAATTTAACTACAAACTGAAAAATTGACTTTTAAGGATTGTGATGGAATAAAATGACAGTTTTAAACGACGTTATTTTGTTTTTTAACAAGTTGCGAGCTATTTAAATAGTTTTCAAGGAAGTTAAAGAGCAAAAGAATAAGTTGAAGCGTCAAGTTGTTTTGGAACAATTCCTTAGGTCAATACCCTGTGGGAAAATATTATCTTCTTGATTTTTACGTCTCCCGATTTTATGTAAGGCGAGTGGATTTTTTATTTTCATATTCTCTGCCTTAATTATTTTTATTTATTAAATTTACAATTACTTTAGTCATTGTTTCTTTTTCTTCGGTTTTGCTTACGGCTATCATTAAAGTTAAAGCTACCAAGGCATTATCTGCTATTCGTTTTTGTCCTGTTTGGGTAAA